>CAZGER010000092.1:2523-7397 GCA_964524565.1 uncultured Chthonomonas sp.
CCAAGAATCCGGCGGGTTCCGGCTCCGGTTTCTCAACACCCTCATCGGCGCACTTGGCCTTGTCGGTGTCTACCTCGGGGCCGTTTGGGGGCTCCAAAGGCCAGAACTGGGGATCGCCGCCGCAGCCGTCTACGGGCTCCTGCCCATGTCCCTGGCCCTCCACAGTGCCGCCTCAAACGACCCGCTCCTCTATTGCCTGTGTACCTGGGGACTCGCCCTTGCCCTCAAAGGGACCCAACAAGGATGGACCCTCAAAACCGCTGTCTGGCTCGGGATGGTCGCCGGTCTTGCCCTCCTCACAAAAACGACAGGGCTGGTGCTGGTTCCCGTGGTCCTGCTCAGCCTGGCCTATCAGACCTTCACCAAGTCCGGTGTCCGACCGTCACCCTTGGTCGTCGCCACTGCCCTGCTGGTCCCAGCGCTGATCGCCCTACCCTGGCTGCTCCGGAACCAATCGCTGTACGGCGACCTGTTCGGGATCACCGCGTTCAACGCTGCGTTCACCGGCAGCCCCCAAGCCGCGATGTTCATCGACAACCCCGCCATCGGGCCGCAAAAGTACTGGCTGAACATGGTGGTCTGGTGGACGCTCCGCAGCATGGTCGGGATGTTCGGCTACATGGACATCGCCGTCCTGGAAGCCTCCGGCCCAGACTCCGACCGTTTCTACATCGGTGTCCTCACCGCCCTCACGGTCCTCGGCCTGGTCGCGACGCTCCGGACCAAGGCCAGGATCAAAGCCGCAGACGAAGAGGGCAAACCGAGCCCCGTCCCGTTCCTGCTGCTGTCCGCCACCCTGGGCCTGGCGACCTGCGTCCTCTTCGTCAGGTTCAACCTCCAGTACTTCCAGGCGCAGGCCAGGTACCTCTTCCCTGCCCTTTCCGTGCTGGCCTACAAGGTCGGAATGGGACTGGTCGATGTCGCCAAGTCCAGGCCCGAGCGAGCGTGGCTCTATGCAGTGGCCCTCATGGTGGTACTGGACCTTGTGTCCCTGGCAACGATCCGACAGGGTTTCGCCATCCGTCTTCAGTTTTGAGCACTGGGATCGGGAGTAACTCGGCTATGCCCGATTTCGTCATAGGGAGCGGTGGTGTCAATCAGCCTGGAACAAACGAAGTCTGACGCGTTCGACGACGATCTTCTGCTCGTCGACCGCGTCATGGCCGACGACACATCGGCGTTCCAGCACCTCTACGAGAAGTACCACGACAAGGTCTACTCCATCGCCCGCGGCATCCTCCTCGACTCCGAAGAGGCCCAAGACGCCGTCCAAGAGGTCTTCACACTCGTCTACCGGAACCTCTCGCGCTTCGACCGGCGATCAAAGTTCAGCACCTGGCTCTTCAGGATCGGCGTCAACCGGTCGATCCAGCACGCCAGACGACTCAAATGGAAGCGCCACCAGGTCGCGATCGGCGACACGTTCGAGACCATCCCCGATGCCGAACGTGAGGAGCACGCCGAGGACCCCAAGGTCGCCCTCGCCATGTCCGCCCTCCAACCCAACGACAGGGCCATCCTCACACTGTTCTACTGGGACGAATTGAACCTCCAAGAGATAGCCGAGAGCCTCGGCTGCTCCGCGAACGCCGCCAAAACCCGCCTGTTCCGCGCCCGTGAACGCTTCAAAGAGCGCTTCGAGGAGTTGCAGGCGTGAGGAAGTTCTCGCCCGAGATCGACGACCTCATGTGGACCGTCGCCGAGTCGGGCGATCCTGCCGCCGTGGACGAGTTCTGCGTCCGCCACCCCGAATCAGCTGACGAGGCCCGAAAGCGGTTCACGATGGTCGCAAACCTCAAAGGATCGCGCCCCAAATCGGCCAGAAGGAGTTCCCCCGAGCGGTTCATGCCCTCCGCCAGACAGGTCGGGCCGGGCGTGCCCAGGTGGGGCTACGTCGCCGCCACCGCGCTCGTGCTGGCCGGGATCGTCGTGGCGACGGTCGGAACCGTCCGCTACCTGGACACCAAGGCAAAGCTCGCCGGGCAAGAAGGTTCGGGCGGGACCATGCAGGGCTTTGAACAACCGACCGTGATCGTCCCGGCCGGTGGGCAACCCACGCAGCAAGACAGGCCCGGTGGCCAACCGACCGCCGAGACCGGCGGCGCCCCTGCCCCAGAGGTTGTCCTGCCGTTCGACAGGCTCGTCACGATCGTCTCCAAAAACGCCAGCCTCTCAGCCTGCCTCAACGATATAGCCCTGCAAGCCGGCATCAAGCTGGAGTCCGCCCCAGGAATGCCTGAACTCAATATCGAGCTCGACTACCGGGAGACCCCCGCCATCGCCGTCCTCCAGGACATGGGCCGGGTCTTTGGCTTTTCGGTCATGCGCCAAGATGCCAGCACCGCCCTTCTAATCCCTGCCGTCGATCCGACCAAGCGCAACGACCAGCCCCCGACAAGCGGCTCGTCAGGGCCGGTCAACCCCAACCCGCCGGCCGGGGCTGGGCTCCAACCGGTGGGCGGACAAGGGCCAGAGGCAGACCGGTCGGGGAACTAAGAAGCCAGGCTGGGGCGTCAAGATGGGTGGGTTGTTATGACGCGCCGTGCCTTTACCTTGATTGAGCTGCTGGTGGTGATCGCCATCATCGCGATACTCGCCGCGATCCTGTTCCCGGTCTTCGCCGCCGCCAAAGACGCGGCCAAAAAGACCGCCTGTCTCGCCCACATGAAGCAGATGGGCACGAGCCTCCAGATCTACGCCGCGGACTTCGACGACACCTTCGTCCCCTGCACGAACTACGACGCCCCGATCGCCTCACACGAGCGAATCTGGACCGTCCCCCTGTTCCCCTATGTCAAGAACCGACAGATCTTCGTCGCCCCAGGTTCCGCGACCGGCAACTACGCACAGGGGTGGGCAAACCGCCACGAACAAAGCATCGGCTACAACTCTGCGACCGCGGTCGGGACCCTGGTCTCCCAAGGTGGCGGACTCAACCCGGGCGAAGCGTGCGTGGACGGCCAGCTCCAGCTAGGCTGTGAGGGCTTCGGCGGCGGCGCATCGATGGGAAGGATGGAAGAGCCCGCCAGCGTCGGCCTGTTCGCCACCACCCCAGACGGCACCGTCGGCTCCAAGGCCCGCGGCTACGCTGTCAGCCCGGACAACGGCACGACCTACCGCCCAGACTGGACAGGAACCTTCACAGACCTCAAATTCGCCGTCCCCCTTGCTTCGGACCGTGACCTGGTCGTCGAGCTCGGCGGCCCGCCCACCAACCTGACCCCGGGACGCCTCAAGCCGATCTACGCCCGGTACAGCAAGACAGGCAAGAACGACGGCGTCACCCCGGTCGTCTTCGGCGACAGTCACGCCAAGTCGTACACGGCGAAGTCGATCGCCACCGGCGCAAGCAAGATCGTCTGGCGGTTCCGCTGAGTCCTAGACTTGCTTGACCGACGCTGGCATCATGGTTCTCCCTGATGCCGTCATTGCCCCAAGTCCTGCGGATCAAGCCGTTCCGTGACCTCTACATTGGTCAAACGGCATCGCAGCTTGGCGACAGCATCTACTTCCTCGTCTTCCTCTTCTTGGCCGACGCCGTGGCCAAGGACGCCAGGATCACCGCCCTGGTCGCCACCCTCCAGGCGCTCCCGTTCGTGTTCCTTGGCCCGATCGCCGGGGTCGTGGCCGACCGCTACGACCGCAAAGTTGTCATGGTGGCCGCCGACATCGCCAGCACGGTGCTCATGGGCGGACTCGCGGTCTATGCCTGGTTCCAACCCATGCCGCCGGTTTGGGTGCTTTGCGCCTCGGCTTTCACCATGTCCTGCGTGAACGCCTTTTTCATGCCTGCCCGCTCCGCCGCCATCCCGCAGCTGGTCGGCGAGGCCAACGTGCAAGAAGCGACCGGCCTGGCCATGATGACGCAGCAAGTGATGGGCTTGATCGGCCTCGGCGTCTCTGCCGGAGTGCTGGCCGGGGTCTTCGCAAAGTGGCCGCAGTACTTCCTGCTGCTTTCGGCGGCCGCAAACTCACTCACGTTCCTGGTCTCGGCCCTCTACATCCTCAGACTTCCGACCCTCGTGCCAGCCCGAGAGGACTCCGGTGCAGAACCGTCACGGTCATCGGTCAAAGCCGCGTCCAGATCGATCGTCTCAGACGCCAGGGAGGGGTTCCGCGCGATCTTTGCCGACCATGTCCTCCGCACGGCCCTCCCGATCAGCGCCGTCAGCACCCTCTTCATGTCCGGGTTCATGGTCGTGTACCTCGTCGTGAACCGCGTCTGGTACGGCGGGAGCTTCGCCACCCTCGCGGGGCTGGAACTCGGGTTCGTCGTCCCGATGGCAATCTTCAGCCTTTTGGCCGGAAGCTACAAGGTCAAGAGAATGGGGCTTGTCTTCGCAAACATCCACATAGCCCTCGGGCTGATGGTGGCTGCGTTCACCTTTGCGCGGCCCTACTGGGCGTTTATGGCCGTCAACATCCTGGCCGGGATCGTGCTCCCCTACCTGATGGTCCCCTTCCAAGCCTTCATCCAGACAGCCGTCCCTGACGCCCTGCGAGGAAGGGTCAACTCTGCCTGGATGATGGTCTCGATGGGGATGCAGCCGATCGGCCTGATGCTCACCGGAGTCCTCCTGGCCGTGATGGACCCCGGTGCCGTGTTCGTTGTGATGGGCCTGGGAATGGCCCTGGCCGGCGCAGCCGGACTCGCCGACCGACGGTTCGTCAGCCACCGCTCCGAAGTCTGAATCCCTACTCGGGCAGAGGGAGCTTTGTCATGAGCTCGCCCCAAGTGACGAACCGGGTGGAGCCGTCAAAGTACAGCACATTGAGCCGCTTCGGATAGGTGAAAAAGTGCTTAAGCGGATCGTAGTAGATCCCAATTTCGTACTCCATAGGTTCCTTTGCAGGGTCTTCGTACCTCGTTAAGG
>CAZGER010000093.1:0-7344 GCA_964524565.1 uncultured Chthonomonas sp.
CAAGTACAAGGACGGCCGCGAGCTTTCGGGTCCTGCCCAGGTGGACTATCTGGTGGGGATCTGCGACAAGTACCCGGTCCTGAGCATCGAGGACGGTTGCAGCGAGGAGGACTGGGACAGCTGGAAGGCGGTGACGGACGCGATCGGTGAGCGGATCCAGCTTGTTGGGGACGATCTGTTTGTGACCAACACGGAGAGGCTTTCCCGAGGGACCGCTTCGGGGACGGCCAACTCGATTTTGGTGAAGGTGAACCAGATCGGTTCGTTGAGCGAGACGTTGGCGGCGGTGGACATGGCGAACCGCGCCGGTTACACGAGCGTGATGAGCCACAGGTCTGGGGAGACCGAGGACACGACGATCGCGCACCTGGCGGTGGCGACGAACTGTGGGCAGATCAAGACAGGGGCGCCGAACCGGACGGACCGAGTGGCGAAGTTCAACGAGCTGTTGCGGATCGAGGAAGAGCTCGGGGGGTCTGGCAGGTACGCAGGTCCTAGGGCATTCGGAAAACTTCTCGGTTAAGTCGAGTTTCCTGGTTGGCGGGTTTGAGGCTGTTTGTGGGTTGCGGGCGCCTGTTTTACCGGTAATTTTGCTGGAAGTTATTGCATGGCGCAGTAGTTGTCCAACTCGGGCGCATTGTCTTCTATACTTGAATTGATTCCAGCATTGGCTGAATGTCAAGTTAGAGTTTGAGGACAAATATGAAATACAGAGCGCTTTTCGCAGCGTGCGCGCTGCTGGTTGGTGTCGGTGCCCAGGCGACTGTCGTTTTGGACGACTTTGGATCAGGGAACTTCTCTCACACGATCAGCTCGGGCTCAGGCTTCTCTTTTCAGAACGGTTCGATGGTCGGTGGCGACCGCTTGAGTTGGCACTCGATCTCGGCGAACCCGCTGGCTTTGAGCCACAACCTGACTGTGATCAACGGAATTTTTTCTGCCGCTTCGAAGACGCAGGTCGATCCCTACACCGAGGTCGCCTACGGTTACGCGCCGAGTGGCACCAGTTGGACGTTTGAAGACATGAACCTGGATCTGTCGGGCGAGAACAAGTTCCAGATCGTCGCGCTTTCGAACGACCAGCCTGGGACGATCGGGGTGTGGGTGAGGTCTGGCACGTCCACTTCGTCCGTGACGCTCAACCTGTTGCCGAACATGATCAGCACGGCGCACACGTACGTGTTCGATTTTTCCAGTTACAGTGGGATCAACTTTGCCGACGTCGACCAGGTGGTGATCCAGCTGGACAACACGGCGAGCGGCGACACTGTCTTGGATGAGTTTAAAGCTGTCCCCGAGCCGATGACGATGTCTGTGCTCGGGCTTGCGGCGTTTTTCCGCCGCCGTAAAAAGAAGGCCGCCGGTGAGCGTGCCAAGTTGGAGAGTACACCTGTGAAACCTAGAAACTTGATTCTGACCGGTACGGTCGTTGCTTCCCTCGTAGCCGCCCAGAGCGCATCGGCGCTCGTGGTCATCGACGACTTTTCGACGGGTTCTGCGAACATCACCACGAGTGGTGCCGTTGTGACCGCGTTCCAGAATGGTTCGATGCTTGGGGGCGACCGCATGATGCAGGCTTTTGTGAGCGGCAACACGTTTGGTCTGGGCTTTGACGTTGATGTGACGACGGGGACGCTGGCTGTGACATCCCAGCCCGGCGTGAACGGTTGGGGCAAGGTCGGTTACGGGTACGCGGTCGGTCCGTTGTTCGACGATCTGAACGTGGACCTTTCTGCCGAGAACAAGTTCGAGATCCAGGTGATTTCGAACGACGAGGCGGCAACTGTGACGATCGCTGTGCGTTCTACCCAGCAGAACCCGACCAGCCTGATCATGGTGACGAAATCCTTGAGCGGGGGCAACGTGAACACGCCGACGCTGTTGACCTACAACTTTAGCGAGTTCACCGGGTTCAACTTTAACGACGTCGACCAGATCCTGGTGCAGATCGATCCTGACACTTCTGGGGACATTGCGATCGACGAGATCCGGGCGGTGCCGGAGCCGGCTTCGATGCTTGCCCTGGCTGCCGGTGGGGCTTGGTTGCTCCGCCGCCGCAAGAGGTCGTAGGCCGGTAGACAGTCCTCAAACGAAGGCGCCCGGAACCGTTTGGTTCCGGGCGTCGATGTTTTTTGGTGGGCTGGATCAGCCTAGGGTCGCGACTTCGGTGGCGAGGTAGCTGGAGAGCTGTTCCATGTGCTCGAGGTCGTGGCAGAGCAGCTTGGCCAGGTACTGGCGGATCGAGACACTGTTGTTGTCCGGGAGGACAAAGGTTTTGTCGAGGTCCTGCTCGGTGAGTCCCTGGAGGTATTCGAGGGTCATGCCGCGTCGGGATTCGAAGACTTCGGCCTCGTGGAAGACCTCTTTGTCGTGGAAATGGTGGTTCGAGGCTTGGGCGTCGGGGTCGTACCACTCGACGCTCCTCCCTGGTTTGAGGTTAGCGGCCCGGATGCGGTCGAGGGCTGTGCCTTCGTAGTCGGCGAGGTGGGCGACGACCTGTCTGGCCGTAAACCGTTCTGGTTCGATCTTTTCGTCAAGACGTTCGTGGGGAAACACGCGCAAGAGCCTTTCCACGACCCGGGGGCCCGAGGAAAGTGCGCGGAAGAGACCTTCTTCCATAGTTCTAGGTTACACAGTATCGGCGCAAAAATGGGCGGAAGTGCCCGTGTTTTTTCTGTATTTCACGGTCAGGAATCCCGACGCGGGAGTCAAGAATGGAGTAGAACTTGGGCATGGAAGCGAAGTTAGTGACAGTGCCGGACGCCTTGCCCGAAAAGGTCTACACATCTGAGAAGGTGGGTATCAGTCGGGCGACCCACGACGCTCATTTGGGGCTGTACAAAGGGTACGCGAACAAGACGAACGAGATCCGGTCGGCGCTCGCGGGGATGGAGATCGACCCATCGAAGGCGAACCAGGTTTACAGCGAGATGAGGGCGCTGAAGGCGAACTACGCGTTTGCTTACGGGGGCTACATCAACCACAAGGTCTACTTTGAGACCCTCGGTGGCGAGGGTGGCGAGGCGACGGGGAAGATCGGCGACCTGATCGGCGAGGCTTATGGGAGCTTCGGCCGTTGGGTGGACGATTGGAAGTCGACGGGGATGGCTGGCCGGGGCTGGGCTTTTCTTGCCTACGACCATGCAGACCAAAGAGTCCATAACTATATCGGCGATGCCCAGGACACTTTTCCGGCGTGGAACCACACGCTTGTTCTGGCGATGGACGTTTATGAGCACGCGTACTATCTGGACTTTCAGACGGCTCGGATGAAGTACATCGAGGCGTATTTGCAGTGCATCGATTGGGCGGGCGTGAACTCGCGGCTGCCGTAGACCGATAAGTCTAGAAGTCTGGTTTGGAGCGGGGCGGCGCCGGTGGTGGCGCAGCCCTGCTTTTGTTTTCGGGCGGGGGCTTGTGGAACTCTGGTGGGCGTCTTCTGCATACTGAGACTCTGTGACCAAGGCTCCGATCCGCTTTTGGACGTGTTGCGCCTGCCTTTTGACGGGTGGGGCGGCGTTCGGGCAGATCCAATGGTCGGACTCGATGGCGAAGGGCCGGGCCAAGGCGGGCGAGCGCGGCCTGATGATGGTCTACGTGAGCGAGAAGGTGCGCCCGGACGCCATTAATTTTCGGCGGACGATCATTGGGTCGGTGGATTTTGCGCGGGCGGTGAAGGGCGCGGTCTGCGTCGAGCTGGCTTCTGGGTCGGCGGAGGGGGGGAACGTGCGGATCCGGTACGGGGTCGACCTGACGCCCCTCATCGTGTTCATGGACCGTGGGGGGTACGAGTTCGGCCGGATCGGGCGGGAGTCGAACTTGGCGGGGGCGTTGTTCGAGGCGAGGCGGGCGGTGCGGTTGCACGCGGGTTACTGGGCGGCGCGGGACAAGGTGGCGTCCGATCCTGACGATGCAGCTTCGAACCTTGTGCTGGCAGAGGTCTTTGCCCAGCGGGGCGGGCGTCATTTGGCCGAGCACCACTTGAGGATCGCAGAGGCGGGGAGCCTCGACGCGCAGACTCTGGCCAGGGCATATCTGACGATCGGGGACATGCACCAGGTCCGCCGCAGGTACGACGACGCCTTGAAATACTTTGAGAAGTCAGAGACGATGTCGACCGACCCGAACACCAGGTGCTACGCTCTGTTCTCATCGGGTTACTGTCTGTTGTCTTTGCAGAAGCGGACTTCGGCGAGGGCGTACTTTGAGCGTGCGGCGGCGACGCAGGGGGCCGAGCCGGCCTGGATCGAGGACGCGCGGCAGCAGGTTCGTCGGCTCTCGGGGTAGGCGAGGTGCCAGAATCGTGCCATGGACCTTGCTCGGTACACGGTCGATTCTCCAAGGAAGGTCGAACTGGCCTCGTTTTCATGCGACCCGCCGGAGGGGGCGGAGAAGGAGGCTTCCAGGGACGCGACCAAGAAGCTCGGGAAGCAGATCGAGGAGATCTTTGACAAGGTTTTCTTTGCCGGGATGAACGGGGTTTTGATCGTTTTACAGGGGATGGACGCAGCGGGCAAGGACGGGACGATCCGGCACATCTTGGGGCACACCCACGCGCAGTCTTGCCGTGTCGCCTCGTTCAAGGTCCCGACCCCGGAGGAGCTCTCCCACGACTTTTTGTGGCGGTGCCACGCCAAGACACCAGGGAAGGGGGAGATTGTGGTGTTTAACAGGTCGCACTACGAGGATGTCGGGGTGGTGCGTGTCCACGGGTTTGTTCCGGACCCGGTTTGGCGGGAGCGGTACGGCCAGATCAACGACTTTGAAGAGACTCTGGCGCGGAACGGGACGGTGATTCTGAAGTTCTGGCTGCACATCACGAGCGAGGAGCAGGAGGAGCGGCTTCGGGACAGGGAAGACGATCCTGACGCGGCGTGGAAGCTTTCGGTCGGGGACTGGAAAGAGCGGGCTTATTGGGACGGTTACCAGGAGGCGTACTCAGAAGCGGTCTCTAAGTGCTCGGCGAGGCACGCGCCGTGGGTGGTGGTGCCTGCGAACAAGAAGTGGTTCCGCGACCACGTTGTCTCGGCGGCGATCGTCGAGCGGCTGTCGCCTTATCTGCCCGAGTGGGAATCTCGGTTGGAGAAGATCGGCGAGGCGGCGAAGGCCGAGCTTGCCGAGTACCGTGCGAGCCAGTGACGATCCGGGGGTGGCAAAAGCAGTGGCGCGGGGCTTTGCAGCCACCGCGCCGTTTTGCTGTCGGAAGTGGGCCGAGCTAGGACACAGCCCTGCCGGACTTGTTGTTCGGCAGGGCCGGCCTGATTCCCATGTACCCGCCCCGAGGATAGAAGAGTGCCTTTGCCGGCTTGGGACGCTGCGTTGCGCGCCGGTCTGACCGGTTGATCGAACTTTGATTCCCCGAGATGCCCTTCACGATATGGAGGGGGTGCAAAGTGCGTGCCAGTCGGGGTTCTGGGTGAAAACAAAGGCACCGGTTTTTTGAGGTCTCATGTCGAGTTCGTCTGGCTTGGTAGTAGGTGGGTAAACAGAAAAACCGCCCCGACCTGGTTGGTCGAGGCGGTCGTTTACGGTTTGTCTTTGGTTACCAGGGCGTGACGAGCGACTTGGTGCCGTGGTCCATGAGGACGGCCTCACCAGCTTCGACCTTCACGACCTTAACGTCCTTTTCAAGGATGTCGCCGGGTCTGGCGTAGAGTGTCTCGCCATCCTTGACGAAGACGGCGGTGCCGCCCCCTGCGGAGCTTGAGACCGATCCGACGAACCTCCATCCGCCGAACGGCTCGGGCGGCTCGGTGGGTTCGGGAGTGGCTGTCGGCTGTGCCTCTTGGACCAGGTTGACGAAGTAGGCCTCGTTCTCGAACCCTTCTTTTTTGCCTCGGAAGGCGAAGAAGCCTTGGAGTTCGACGGGCTGTCCGAGCTGGGGCGCCTGGAACTGGTCGGAGGTGCGGAAAACGAAGACCGGGGAGTCTGCATTGGCGTTCGCGGGGCCGAGGACGATTTCGAGGACTCCGCCGCCGACCTCGGTCTTGAGGACGATGCCTGCGACTTTGACGTTGGCCCCGGCCAGCTGTTTGGCGGCCTTTTCGGGGTTGCTGCGGAACTGTCCGACGATCTCACCGGGGGTCAGGGCGGGGACGATCTGTCCGCCCTTGCCGTCTTGCGAGGACATGATGCCGTTGGCGTCCTTTGCCCTTTGGTCGGCAATGGCTTTGTCTTCGCGCGCCTTGTTGGCAGCGCGCTTGCCGCCTGGCAGGTTGCCCGTTTCGATCTGGGGGGCGATGCCTGTCCCACCCATGAGCGTGAGTTGGGGCGCGGGCAGGGCGACGGCGTGCACCGTGAGGCCTCCCGCGATGATCGCCAAGCAACCGAGGGCCGTGCCGAGAACCTTCCCGTTCATAGTGGGATTGTTCCTTTGAGCCTGGGCGGGCCTCCCAGGTTTTTTACCGGGTTACGCCTCTTTGTCCTCGTACTGGTGTTTGAGTGAGGCGACGACGGCGGGATCGGAGAGGGTCGTGACGTCTCCGAGAGTCCTGCCTTCGGCGACGTCCCGCAGGAGGCGGCGCATGATTTTTCCGGACCGGGTCTTTGGGAGTTCTGCGGTGAAGTAGAGGTCGTCTGGCCTTGCTAGGGACCCGATCATTTTGGCGACATGGGCGCGGAGCTCGACGTTGAGGGCATCGGATGGCTCGACCCCAGCGCGGAGTATGACGAAGGCGGCGACGGACTGGCCCTTGATCTCGTGGGTCTTGCCGATGACTGCGGCCTCGGCCACGGAGTGGTGGTCGACGAGGGCGCTTTCGACCTCCATTGTGCTGATGTTGTGTCCGGAGACAAGCATGATGTCGTCGACGCGTCCGAGGAGCCAGTAGGAGCCGTCCTCGTCGACCTTGACGCCGTCGCCAGCGAAGTAGGCGCCTTCGAACCTGCTCCAGTAGGTCTGTACGTAGCGGTCGGGGTCGCCCCAGATGCCACGGAGCATGGACGGCCAGGGTTTGTCGAGGACGAGGAAGCCGCCGACTGGGAGCGTCCCGTCTTCGAGCATGTCGCGGCCCTCGTCGTTGTAGACGCTCGCGCTGATGCCGGGGAGGGGGCGGGAGGCAGCGCCGGGTTTGGTGAGGGTGCTGCCGGGGAGGGGGGAGATCATGATGGAGCCGGTCTCGGTCTGCCACCAGGTGTCGACGATGGGGCACTTTGAGCCACCGATGTTGGTGTGGTACCAGACCCACGCTTCGGGGTTGATGGGCTCACCGACGCTTCCAAGGAGGCGGAGGGACGAGAGGTCGCAGGCGGCGGGGTAGTTGTCGCCCCACTTCATGAAGGTGCGGATGGCGGTCGGGGCGGTGTAGAGGATCGTGACCTTGTGGCGTTCGATGATCTTCCAGA
>CAZGER010000094.1:0-7197 GCA_964524565.1 uncultured Chthonomonas sp.
GACCTTGCACGGCCTGGGTGATGGCCAGGCTCAACCAGCACCCGTCCGAACCCATTGCGAGGCCGACGGGAAGCCCGATCAGGAGCGGGAGTGCGAGGTAGGCGGCGAGGGGCACACGAAGTCCCCACATGCAAACGAGGGTCAACCAAAAGGGCCGCGCCGTGTCGCCCGCGCCCTGCATCGCGCTCACCAGCACCATTCCGTAGCCGAACAACACCTCGGTCGAGCAGACGTAGCGCAGATACTGGGCGCTTGTCGCGGCAAACTCGGGTTTGTCGCTCAGCACCATGGTTGCCGCCTCGTGGGCGAACACGTACAGCCCGATCGCTGCGACGAGGCTCACGATTCCGGCTTGGTGGGCGGCCATCCACCCCAGGCGTTTTGCCCTTGCCGGGTCTCCCGCGCCGAGCGACTGCCCGACCAGTGCCGCCGCTGCGACTGCGAGCCCGAACGATGGCATAAAGGCCAATGCTTCCAGGCTGAACCCCGGTCGGATCGCGCCGATCGCGATGTCGCCGTCCGGCACACGTGAGAGGATCGTCATAAAAGCGATCAGCGATGTCACCCTCACCACCGACATGAGGGCAGAGCGGGCGGACAACCGGAAGATCCGTGAGAACCACTCCCGCTCTGGAAGGCGCAGGCCCAGCCCGGCACCCAGGGGAGTGCGACGCACCCATACCAGGTATCCGACCGCTGCGAGATTGGCAG
The DNA here is from genome assembly GCA_964524565.1 of uncultured Chthonomonas sp. Lineage (GTDB taxonomy): Bacteria > Armatimonadota > Fimbriimonadia > Fimbriimonadales > Fimbriimonadaceae > UphvI-Ar2. Next base: position 712 of record CAZGER010000094.1, read on the forward strand.
ACACCACCATCGCCCAGGCAGCGCCGTGTAGACCGAGTCCAAACCCTGGCAGGACGAACCTTCCCATCTGGGTCGGAGGCAGGATCATCACGTAGTTCAGGGCGATGTGCAGCAGGATCTGGATCCCGCTGATCACCATCGGGCTCTTTGTGTCGCCGATCCCTCGCAGCGCGCCGGCGAGGGTCTGGGTGACGAACATCGCGGGGAGCATCGCACCTGCGATGGAAAGGTAGGCGACCATAAGCGCCGCCGCCTCGGTGTGTCCGGGCGGAAGCATGAACCGGGAGATCCACGCCGCCAATGGGAAAGCCGCGAACATGAGGACCACGCCGACAAGCACGGCAAAGCCGAGGCACTTCTGGGCCGACTCACGGTACTTGTCCTCGTTGCCCTCGCCGAACGCACGACTAACCATCGCGGTGGCAGCGACGCCCACCGCCATGGAGATCGACATGAGCAGCCACATCGCGGTCGTGGACGCGCCGACTGCGGTCAGGGCGGCCGGCTGCAGGTGTTGGACAAAGAAACTGTCCAGCAGGGCATTGATCGTTTGGAGCCCGTTCAGGGCGACCGCTGGCCAGGCGAGTTTCCAAACAGTCCTGATTGGGTGTTCGGTCAGGGCAGCGGTGTCCAACTTGGCCCATTATTGGCACGAACGGGGGCACGTGGCTCGGGACGCAGGGAGCATAATCAGGCGCAGACATGCCGCTCATTTGCGCCGGGTTCACGGGTGAGGTCATCGAGTGGCGCGGCCCTGCCCCCTTTTACTTCGTCGCAGTGCCGACCGGTCTTGCTGCCCAGATCAAAGAGGTCTCCAGCATGGTGACTTACGGTTGGGGCGTCGTACCAGCGGTCATCGAGATCGGCGCTGAGACGTTTGAGACGGCCCTGTTCCCCAAGAACGGCGGATACCTTGTGCCTCTCAAAGACGCAGTGCGCAAGGTGGTGGGTGCCAGCCCGGGGGACCACCTCACTATGAAGCTGACGATCGAAAACCCGTAGAGAATCTTCGGTATCGTCACACGGTGCGACACGAAGTCCTTTACAACCCGTCCTTTGCCGTTGCCCGCGTCCTCCTCGAACATGGCGAGGCCATCAGGGCCGAGAGCGGCGCGATGATGTCGATGAGCGCGAACATCCACCTAGAAAGCAAGATCCACGGCGGTCTGGGAAAGATGGTCGGCAGGCTCCTGGGCGGGGAGAGCGCGTTCCAATCGACGTTCACGGCCCAAAACGGCCCGGGTGAGGTCATTCTTGCGCCCGGTCTGCCAGGAGACATAGTCATGGTCGACGTTTCCCACGCGCCACTCATCGTCACAAGCGGTGCCTACCTGGCTGGCGACGTCAAGCTGGAGATGCAGACCCAGGCGAACCTCAAGTCGTTCTTTGGCAGGGAAGGTCTGTTCATGATGCGGTTGTTCGGGCAGGGGATGCTCTTGCTTGGCTCTTATGGGGCGATCCATCCGGTCCAGCTCCAGCCCGGGCAGGCGTACATCGTCGACACAGGCCACCTTGTCGCATTTACCGAAGGGATGCAGTACAACCTGCGGCAGGCATCCAGAAACCTGCTCGGCACGATCACCTCGGGCGAGGGGATCGTGGCAGAGATGGTCGGCCCTGGCGTCGTCTATATCCAGACAAGGACGGTCGCAGCCCTGCGGGCCATGATGCCGACAGGCAACTAGCCGCCCTGGCGCAAACCGAGGGCAACGAGCTTGGCGTTCCCGGGATCGAACGAGAAATCGGTCGCGGGTACGAGGGTGTCCCTAAAGACCTGGACGTTCGCGTTCGTGACGACCAAGGAACCGGCGGACTTGCGCTCTGAGTACAGGTCCACCCGGTCTAGGCGGTAGTCGCCAGGGACAGGCTCGGTGATGTTGTAGGTCACCTGCTTGTAGTCGGGCACAGAGGACACGCACTGCACGACCCCCGTGGATGTGCTCACTTGGGCCAGAGGCATCCAGGGCAGCCACTTGCTGGTCAGGCTCAGGCTTCCGTTGTTGCGGCCGTCGTTGGCCTCGACCAAGATCTGGGCGATGAGGTTGTCGTAGCCGGTCGTCCATCGTTTGAGCGTCAGCAGCATGGCCTTGTCCGGATCGGTCACTGCGCCGTAGTTCCACGCGGAGTACTCGTTCCGCAGGGCGTTGTAGAACCACATGCGCGAACCTGTCGCGACGACCCTGGACTGGAGCGTCGGCCCACGAAAGCTCACCATCTCGATCCAGGTGGCCGTGCTCGTGCCGGTGGTCTGCCGAAAAACGGAGACGCGGCTGGAAACTGCCGTGACCGTTCCGCCGTGGTCCTCGGTCCCGGTGAACAAAAGGGTCGTTTGCGACTGCAAACCTAGGTCCGTCAGTGCCGGGCCCATCATCAGTCGAGCGTCCGCCAGCCCTTGGCAAAGCGCCGAACCGGCGAGACCTGCCGCCAGACACAATGCTGCAATGTTCCTGCCCACGATCCGTTAGACACCAAGTTGCCCGCCAAGGTTCGACCCCCCTGGTAAAATGAACCTGACAACTTGTTCCCATTGTCTGGGAGGGATCCATCATGAACGAAACCCGTTACGAAGACTCACACCTTTACAAGCTCCGCCACTCCGCGGCCCACCTCATGGCCCAGGCGGTCACTGAGCTCTATCCCGGCGCAAAACTAGCCATCGGCCCGCCGATCGAGGACGGCTTCTACTACGACATCGAGTTTCCCGACGCGTTCCGCGAGGAGGAGCTCTCCAAGATCGAGCAGACCATGCGGATGCTCGCCAACCTCGACCAACCGATCGTGCGCCGCGCCGCCAAAGACCGCGCCGAAGCCAAGTGCATCATCCTCTCAGAAGGCCTCATGGGGCAGCAAGAGGACGTCGCCTTGTACAAGCTCGAACTGCTGGACATGGTCCCAGAAGGCGACGAGATCACCTTTTATGAGCAAAGGGCGACCGACAAGCAGGGCAAAGAGCACGTCTTTATCGACCTGTGCCGTGGCCCGCACATCGAGTCCACCAAGCCGATCAAGCACTTCAAGCTCATGAACATCGCGGGAGCCTACTGGCGCGGCGACGTCAAGCGCAAGCAGCTCACCCGCATCTACGGGACGGCATGGGAGACCAAGGAAGACCTTGAGCTGTACCTTCACCGGCTGGAAGAGGCCAAAAAGCGCGACCATCGCGTCCTGGGCCGGGAACTCGGGCTGTTCATGTTCAGCCCCAGGGTCGGGCCCGGCCTTGCCCTTTGGCTCCCCAAAGGATCTGTCGTCCGCGACGTGCTCACGGAGTTCCTGAAGGGCGAGCAGCTCCGAAGGGGGTACGACGGTGTCGTCACACCCAACATCGCCAGTCAAAGGCTGTACGAAAAGTCTGGCCACATCCTCACGTATAGGGACAAGATGTTCCCGTTCATGGAGGACGAGGAGAAGGAGACCTTCATCCTCAAGCCGATGAACTGCCCGTTCCACATCGAGATCTACTCGTCCCAGATGCGCAGCTACCGCGACCTTCCGGTGCGGCTGGCAGAGTTCGGGACCGTGTACCGCTACGAACAGAGCGGGGAACTGGCGGGGATGCTTCGTGTCCGGGGGTTCACCCAGGACGACGCTCACATCTTCTGCCGCGAAGACCAGCTCTTGGACGAGTTCAAGGGTGTCGTCGACCTGATGATGGTCGTGCTCAAGAAGCTCGGGCTCACCGAGTACAGGGTCAGGGTCGGCACGCGCGATCCTGAGAGCGACAAGTACGTGGGCCACGACGACAACTGGAAGCAGTCGGAGGCTGCGATCGTCCAGGCGTGCCAGGACCTTGGTCTGGAGTACGAGCTCTCGGTCGGAGACGCGGCTTTCTACGGCCCCAAGCTGGACCTGATCATCAAAGACGCCCTGGGCAGGGAATGGCAGATGGGCACGGTGCAGGTTGACTACAACCTCCCGGAAAGGTTCGAACTGGAGTACATCGGTGACGACAGCAAGCCGCACCGGCCGATCATGGTCCACCGTGCGCCGTTCGGCTCGCTCGAAAGGATGATCGGGCTGCTGACCGAGCAGTACGCCGGCGCGTTCCCGCTTTGGCTCGCGCCTGTGCAGGTCGCCGTCCTGCCGATCGCAGACCGTCACGTGGGCTACGCCAAAGCTATCGCTGCCGCGCTTCGGGGATTTGAGCACCCGATCGAACCGGAAGGCGAGCAGGTCGCGTTCGTCGCGCCCCAGGCGGCCGGTACAGAACTCAGGGTGGACGTGGACGGGTCTCGCCAGACGTTGGGCAAGAAGATCCGCGAGAACCAGAGGATGAAAGTGCCCTACATGCTGATCGTGGGGGACAACGACGCCGAGGCCGGTACCGTCGGCGTCCGGTCCAGGGAAGAGGGTGACCTGGGTGCCATGAGCCTCAATGAGTTCGTCGCCCGGGTCCGCGCCGAACTCACGGATTGACATTCGGCCCGGGCAACCGGGCCAAGTCACCTAAAATGGACGCCATGGCACATCTGCACGAATACCCCGTGACAGTCGACTGGCAAGGCGGACGGGGCGGCCAAGGCAAGGCCAAGGATGATCGGAGCGGTATCGCGGTCGATCTCGCCGCGCCGCCCGAGTTCGGCGGGTCGGGTAACGGCACCAACCCGGAGGAGATGACGACGATGGCCGTCGCCGCGTGTTACTCCATCACCTACGGGATCATCGCAGAGATGCGCAAGCTCCCGTTCCTGGGCATCGAGACCAAAGCGGTCGGCGAGGTCGAAGAGAACGGCCCACAGTTCACCTACAAAAAGGTCACGCTCCGGCCGGTGATCCGGCTAGCGGCGGACGCGACCCCCGAGCAGGTCGAGATGGCGGAGCAGATGTCCCACAAGGCCGATGCCTACTGCATCATCACCAACGCGCTCAAAGGCAAGGTCGAGTTTGTGGTGGAACCGACCATCGTCCAGTAACCTCGGGAGAAACACATGCGCACAAAGCTAATTGCCGGCAACTGGAAGATGAACCTGACCTCCGCCCAAGGCGAGGCACTGGTCAAGCAGTTCATCGACAAGGTCCAAACGCGCTACGACACAGACGTTGTCGTGTGCCCGCCCTATCTGGCCCTGCCCAAGATCAGCGACGTCACGAAACGGTCTGCCGTCCGGCTAGGGGCGCAGGACGTCTTTTGGGCCGACGAGGGCGCCTTCACCGGCAACGTCAGCGCAAAACAGCTGTTCGAGTTCTGCGTCGCCTACTGCATCGTGGGCCACTCTGAGACCAGGGGACGGTTTGGCAAGCTGGAGGTTCCGGAGTCGACCCTGCCGTTTTTTGCCGAGACGGACGAGACGGTCAACCTCAAGATCAAGACGCTCCTGTTCCACGGCATCACCCCCATCGTGTGCGTCGGCGAGACCTTGGCCGAACGGGAGGCCGGCATGACCGACTCGGTGATTTCCGCCCAGCTGGACGGTGCGTTCAACGGGATCGACTCGGCAGAAATGTACACGATGGTCGTCGCCTACGAGCCGGTCTGGGCGATCGGCACGGGAATGGTGTGCGACACAGCCGAGGCCCAAAGGGTCTGCGCGATGGTCCGTGGGTGGGTCTCGAGCCACTTCGATGCCGACGTGGCTGACACCGTCAGGATCCTGTACGGAGGGTCGGTCAAACCGGACAACTCGGCGGAACTGTTCTCGCAACCCGACATCGACGGGGGCCTCGTGGGAGGGGCCAGCCTCGATCCCGCGTCGTTCGCTGCCATCTTCATGAGCGCATGATGGAAGCCAAGCCAGTCGCCCAGACCAAGCTGCGCATGGCCCAGACCATGACGCCGAACGACGCGAACATCCTGGGAAAGGTGTTCGGCGGATCGATCCTCGCGCTGATCGACCTGACCGCGAGCGCGGTGGCAAGCCGGTTTGCCGGGACCGTCTGCGTGACGGCCGCCTTTGACCGCGTCGATTTCCACGAGCCGGTCGAGATCGGCGAGCTTGTCGAGCTCGACGGCGCGGTCAGCTACGTCGGCAGGACGAGCGTCGAGGTCACGATCGACGTCTTTGCGACGAACCTCGTCAAAGACGAGCGCCGCCATGTCAACACTGCCCGCGTGACGATGGTCGCGGTCAAGGACGGCCGCCCGATCCAGGTTCCTCGGTTGCTTTGTGAGACCCGCCAGGAGCGCCTGTCCTTTTTGGAGGGAAGGCTGCGGCGGGAGCTTCGGACCGGACGGGCGGAGCAGCTCAAGGGGCTCTACCGACAGCTTGAAAACCTGCCGGACGACCGACTCGGTCAGATTCTGGATTCAAACGAGGCCATCTCGTCGCAACTCGCCTGATTCGGCCCCCTCGACCGAGTACACTCACCCCGAGCCATGCCGAAACGAGTCGAGACCCTGGTGCTCCATGACAGCTCCACCCCGGTTTTTGGGGACATCCAGAAAGGCGGCAGCGTCGTCGTCACCAGCTCCCAGACTCTTTTGGACCTCGCCACGAACCAGGCCAGGGCCCACGCTCTGTGGCCGCTCACGTTCGGACTTGCGTGTTGCGC
>CAZGER010000095.1:0-4917 GCA_964524565.1 uncultured Chthonomonas sp.
TGCTCCGACCCATTGTCGTGTGCACATAGCCGTGCCTCACGAACTGGCGGGCCAGGTTCGTCAACAACGCCCGGCGTTGGTCGCTCGGGAGTCCCAGTTTTCGTCGGTCAACCTTGTGTCGCATGGTTCTTCCTCTTAGAAATCGTCCTCGTCCTCAAAAGCGTCGAAATTCACGAGGCCGCCCTTGGCAGCCTTCAGTTCGATGCCGTGCTCTTCCAGTTTGTCCCTGACCTCGATCAGCGACTTCTTGCCAAAGCCGCGGATGCCGTTCAGGTCGCCTTCGCTGACGGCGGCCAGCTGGCGCAGGTTCAAGACCCCGGCCCGTCGTAGACAGTTGAACGTCCGCTGGCTTAGGTCGAGCTCTTCAATCTTGATGTCCGGGACGCTCATCAGGTTCGTGTCTTCCGGATCGCTGAGGTCGAAGATGTCCTCGGAGGTTGCCCGGCCGAGGTCGAAGAACATCCTGAAGTACCGGTCGAGGATCTGGGCCGCTTGCGTGACAGCGTCGTTGGGCGGCAGGGCCCCGTTGGTCTCGACATCGAGCACCAGGCGCTCATAGTCGGTCCGTTGGCCGACACGGGTGGCCTCAACGATGTAGTTGACCTTTTTGACCGGTGTGTACTGGCTGCCGGTGGTGAGGATCCCGATCACGCCCTTGTACTTCTCCTGCTTTTCTGGCAGGAGGTAGCCGGTTCCCCAGCCTACGTAGAGCTCAGCGACCAGGCTCGACTTCTTGTCGCTGATCGTGGCGAGGTAGCACTCGGGGTTGACGATCGTGACACCCTCAGGGCACAGCACGTCGGCCCCGGTCACCTTGCCCGGCCCCTTCACGTCGATCCGCAGGGTCCATTCTTCCTGGATCTCTGAGTCTGGGTCGATCGAAATGGCCAAGCTGCTCAGGTTGAGCAGGAACTCGGTCGTGTCCTCCTTCAAACCAGGGATCTCGGCAAACTCGTGGAACACCTTCTCGATGCGGACCGCGTTCACCGCGGCGCCGGCGATCGAGCTGAGCAAGACCCGGCGAAGGGCATTGCCGATCGTGTTGCCGTAGCCGCGCTCAAGCGGCTCCAACACGAACTTCGCATGGTTGTTGGTGAGATCGAGGGTTTGAATATGGGGCATCTGATTTGGTTCTCTAAAAAATTCCTTAGACCCGGCGCTTTTTGGGCGGGCGGCACCCGTTGTGGGCGACCGGCGTCACATCCCGCAGGCTCTTGACCTCAAGGCCGTTGGCGTTGATCGAGCGGACAGCGGTCTCCCGGCCTCCGCCTGGGCCACTGATGTAGATGTCGACCGACTGCATGCCGTGCTCCAGGGCCCGTTTTGTCGCCTTTTCGGCCGCCAGCTGGGCGGCGAACGGGGTTCCCTTGCGGCTGCCCTTAAAGCCGACGTGACCGGCGCTTGCCTGGCAGAGCACGTTGCCCTGGGGGTCCGTGATCGAAATGATCGTGTTGTTGAAAGTCGCGTGGATGTAGGCGCGCCCGTGGGCGACCTGTCGCTTTTCTTTTGCCTTGCCTTTCGAAGTCTGTTTCCTAGCCATTGCGTCCCTTACTTCCTAGCCTTCTTCTTCCCTGCGACGGTCTTGGCCTTGCCCTTGCGCGTTCGGGCATTGGACCTGGTGCGTTGGCCGCGGGTAGGGAGACCGCGGCGATGGCGCAGGCCACGGTAACAGCCGATCTCCATCAGGCGGCGAATGTTCGAGAAGACCTCGCGGCGAAGGTCGCCCTCCACCTGGTAGTCGCTGTCGATGATGTTCCTGAGCTGACCGACCTCGTCCTCGCTCAGGTCCCTGATCTTTGTCCGAGCATCGATCCCCGACTTCTCGACAATCTCGGCGGCCTTCGTCGGGCCGATGCCAAAAATGCTCTGAAGGCCGTAGTAAACAGCCTTGTCTCTGGGAAGGTCTACACCTGCAATACGCGCCATTCTCTGGTTCTTCCTCTATCTCACCCTTGTCGCTGCTTGTGCTTAGGGTTCACACAGATCACCCTCACAACGCCTTTGCGCTTGATGATCTTGCACTTCTCGCACATTTTCTTTACACTGGCCCGGACTTTCATCTTCCATAACCCCGTCGCCAGAATCAAATTGACACGTTGCCGCGTCATAACTTCAGGCAGACTACAAGGGAGCCGACGCAGACAGCATCGGCGCAAGCGGGAATTATACCAACCCGGACCCGGTCGCACACCCAGTCCCAATCACTTCGGGGAATAGGACCCGGCGAGCGGGCCCACAAACAGCCCAGAAAAACCACAAGACCCCGTCTTTCTTGCGAAGGGCGGGGTCCCGGTTTGTGTCAGTTTCGGCTTCTCACCCTGGTCCGGTCGACCCGGACTTGGTAAGAGCCGTTCGCCCCGCCCGGGTCGTCGACGACCAAGGCGACGGTCATATCGTTGCTCAAAAACCGACTCAAGGTCCCACCAGGCACAAAGCTGTACGTCTGGTCAGACCCCGTCGTCGTCCCGCTCCCCACCTGCTCGAAGCTGCCCGTCGCCCAGTTGAAGCACAACACGCGGAACGGAAGCCCTGCCACCGAAGTGTGGAACTCCAGTTCGACCCGGAAAACACTGGGCGTCAGCGTGAGCGGCCTGTACACGGTGTTGAGCACGGTCTCGGTGCCGTGGCCGGTCAGCAGGTTCCACACAAGGCGGTTGTTGTCCGAGTTCACCAGCGAGGCCAGGTTGCCGGTCACGCCAGTCGCCTGGCGGAACGCGTGCTTGAGCAACACCAGGTTCTGCGTCGCCAGAACCGCGGTCACGTCAGAGACGGTCGTGTCGATCGTGGCGAACACCGTCGCGTTCGTGTCAGAGGCGACCTCCGAGGTCGTGAACGCAAAGTTCCCGACCGTCGAGCCAGCGGGGACCGTCATCGTCGCAGGAACCTGGAGCACGGCAGGGTTGGAGCTCGACAGTTGGACCGTCACTCCCCCGGCCGGTGCGACCCGGTCGATCGTGACCGTGCCGGTCCCACCGTCGCCAGAAACGACAGACGGGTTTGTCGTGACTGACACGACGTCGGCAGGAACGATCTTCATGCGCCAAATGCCACGGCCGTAGGTGGCAGCATTGAGGTAACCGGTCGTCCGGTTGGCGATCAGGCTGTTCACCTGAACGTTCGGCAGACCCCTCGCCTGGGTGATGTCGGTCCACGTCGTGCCAGAGTTCCTGGTCATGAACACACCGACGTCGGTCCCGACGTACCAAGTGTCGGCGGGCGACCACGGATCCCGCTCGATCGTGTTGAGCGAGACATTGGGGACCGTGTTCCCGGCGGTACCGTTCACCGCCACGTAGGTCGGTGTGGCCGCATCGGTGTTCGTACACCGATAGATGCGCGAACTGGAGCCGTAATATCCGATCAGGATGTCCGACTCGTTTGCAGGGTCGATGCTGACGCTTGAGATCGAGGCGTTTGGCAAGCCCCCCGTGAGGCCCTTACGGTCGATCCTGGTCCAGGTCGCGCCAAACGTCGTGGACATCCACAGTTCACCGTCGCCGGAACCTGTGTAAATCCGGTTGCTGTTGCCTGGCGCGATCGCGACCCAGTTGACCCGTGACCCAGTAGAGAGCAACTGTCCGCCGACCCGCGCTGTCCACGTGCCGGTGCCCTCCCTGTACCTCCACAGGTAGTTGGTGTTGATGTAGACATTGGCCTGGTCGTTCGGGTCCAGCCACATCCCGCCGATGAACGGGACCGAGTCGCTCCCGAAGTTCGGGGAAAACCCGCTGGAAGTGGTGTAGGCGTTCGTCGTCCGCTCCAAACCGTGGAACTGCCAACTGTTGTACTGGATGTTGGTGTTGCTTTGGTTGATCCCGCAGCCCGCACCGTCACCTGCCCCTGGGTTGCCCCAGCTTGCCAAGTTCCCAAAACTGTGGGGGGTCGCATTGTCCTGGGTGCCCCCGACAATGTAGTTCGGGTTGGTCGGGTGGACCGCCATTGTGTAGAACTGGGTACATCCCAGGTTCGCGCTCAGCCTCGACCATGTGACTGTGTCTGCGCCAGGGTCGTAGAGCAACCTGTACACGCCGCCGTCGTTCCCGACTAGGCAGTTGTTGGGATTGCTCGGATCGATCGTGAAGCAATGCTGGTCGTTGTGGGTGATCGCGGTGTTGGAGTAGGTTGGCGTGTATCCCGCGCCGCCAGTGCTCCGCCACGTCGCTCCCCCGTTGATCGAGACAACGACGTCGATCAGTCCGACGTAGACCACGTCGGTGGTCGTGGACGGCAGGTACGAGGTCGTGATGTGATAGTCGTACCAACCCTGGCTCCAGTTGTAGTTGCCAGAACCGTTCGGGAACCCGACGGTCACATCTGTCCAGGTCGCCCCGTTGTCGGTCGTCTTAAAGATCTTGGCCGAGGGGGCGGTCGTCAAGATGTAGGCGGTGCCGTAGTTGACTTTGGAGGCGGCGATCGCCATCGGGTTCTGGTTGCCAGTGATGCCAGGGACAGTCACCTGTGTCCAGGTCGCGCCCTGGTCCACGGACATGTAGATGTCCGAACCGTTGTCTCCCACAACCCAGACGGTGCGGTTCGTACCGTTTGAAGCACCGACCGAGACATCGGACCAGGTGCCGTTCGGGATCGCCGTGCCGACCCAGGTCGCGCCAGCGTCGGTCGACCGGTAGACGTCGCCCGTCCCTGTCCGGCCGGAAACGGCATAGACAATGTTGTTGTTGTCCGGGTCGAAGGCGATCTTGGGGATGGCCGCCGCACCGATGTTCGTGCCGACACGGGTCCAGCTCGCCCCACCGTTGGTCGAGCGCATGACACCGATCCCGGCAACGTCGAAACCGAAGAAGTCACCTGTGCCGGCAAGGACAAGGTTCGCGTTGGAAGGGCTGATCGCGATCGAGCTCACTCCCAGGGTTGGCCAGTTGTCGCCCAACGGGGTCCAGTTGACCCCTGCGTCGTTGG
>CAZGER010000095.1:4927-7193 GCA_964524565.1 uncultured Chthonomonas sp.
TGTGTGCCGTCGCGGTGCGGGACGATGGGGCGCGACCATGTCGCGCCGCCATCGTTGGACTTCCACACGCCGCCCATCGAACCACCCACGTAGTACACGTTCGGGTTGGTGGGATCGATCGCCACACCATTGATGCGACCGTTGATCGGCGATTGGCCGTAGTAAATCCGGTACGGGATGCTGAGGTTTCTCGGGCCGACAAACTCCCAATTGCCCTGGATCGTGACAGGACTGATGCCCAGTTGCCGTGATTGCCCAGTCCGTTGCGGCGCCTTGGCACCCTGCGACGCGGCGGAGAACGCTTCGGCCCGTTTGTTCGCGATTTCGATGTAGCCGCTCTGGTCGATCTCTTGGTAAGGGTAGGCGCGGTTGCGCTTCCACTGCAGGTACGCCTCCAAAAAGTCGAGGCCAGGGACCTCGCCCTCGTCCTCTTCTTCGCCCGATTCGATCTCCCTGCCTTGCGACTCCTCGTAAGCCTCGAACTCGACGTAGCACTCTTTGTACTCAGCCACGAACCGGGTGAGAAGGTCGATCGGCTGGCTACGGACCGATTCGTCAGGCGCGGCGGGGCGCAAAACCTCGATGTCCTCGACAGACGCTCGCTGCCTCAGCTTGGCAACGGTCTCGCCCAGCCCTTTGACCTCTGCAAGCCTGAGCGTCCATTCGCGGCCTTCGCCGCGGACCATCTTCCCGTAACCGGACGGCAGACACCGGCTGGCAACCACGACGTTCGCCGACCGCTTGAACGTGACATCAAGATCGATCGTCGCAAGACGGTCTGCAAAGGCAGAAGTGACAAAGAGCAGACTGGATGCCCCCAACAGCACCCTTTTGATAGGCAGTTGAAACACGTTGACCCTCACGCTTGGTTCGCCAGGCCCAACCCGGGCCTATGACTTAGCCGACGTGATACCAGGACCGATTCGTTCGCGCGGCAAGCGGGGATGAAAACTCGCAAAAATAGCGAGTCAGGCGTAAGACTTGACCAGTTTGAGCACTTCTCGGAAGCTCGGGTGCTCGGCCGAGCCCATCCATTCGTATGCCGCGCTCTCTGTGTGGGTGACCTGGGCGCCGAAACCTGCCATCCGTTTGAGCCCGACCTCGTGCGCCAATTGCGTCCTGGCAGAGACCGCGTCGGCGGCGAGGTACACCCCCACCCCTGCGCCGAGAAGGTCGGCCACGGTCTGGGTGACGCAGATGTGGGTCTCGATCCCCGTGAGAACCGCCTGCTTCCTGCCAGTGGCCAGACAGGCCTGCATGAACTCCTGGCATCCCGCGCAAGAAAACGCCATCTTGGAAAATGTCGGCCCCTCGATCAAAGCGTCCAGTGACGCGTCTGTGCCCCCCATCCGCTCCGGGTACTGCACGGTCGTCAAGACCGGAACACCCAAGAGGTTTGCGCATTCGACCAGGAACTTCGTCCGGTCCAAGACCCGCTCCTTTTCCCAGATCCCGTCAAGAAAGGTCGGCTGGACATCCACGACGACCAAAACCGACGAATCTGCACGCAAAAGCATCAAACCGCCCCCGAAACGCGACCGGAGCACGCGCCAAAACCGACGCGGAAACCATCTCCGTAGCCGTATCCGCGGAATGTGACCACGTCCCCGTCTTCCAGGAACGTCCTGGTCTCGCCGGTCTCGTCCAGCGTGATCGGCTGCTGGCCCCGCCAACTGAGTTCGAGCATCGACCCGAACGTGCCCTCCTCGCTCCCGGAGATCGTGCCGCTGGCGTAGAGGTCGCCGAACTCCATCGGTGTCCCGTTGCTGGTTTGGTGGGCGATCTGCTGAGACATCGACCAGTAGAGGTTGGTCGTGTTGCTCCGGCAGACCAGTTGGGGCGACCCCATCTTTTCAGACTTGAGCCAGACCTCCAGTTCGATGTCGAAGTGCTGCGCCCCCTGCCGCCTGAGGTGCGGCAGCACGTCCGGGTCCTGCTCCATGCCTTCCGTCCGGAACGGTTCGAGCGCGTCCAATGTGACGATCCATGGCGAGACGCTGGTCGCGAATGACTTGCTCAAGAACGGCCCGAGAGGCTGGTACTCCCACCGCTGCACGTCGCGCGCGCTCCAGTCGTTGACCAAAACCAGCCCCAGGATGTGGCTCTCTGCCGCCATGCAAGTGACCCGCTTGCCCGTCTCGTTCCCGTGGCCGATGTAGTAGCCCATCTCCAGTTCAAAGTCCATCTCGCGGGTGGCGACAAACTCGGGGACCGGGTCGTCAGCACCCTTGACCTGACCTTTTGGTCGAATCACCGGGGTCCCGTC
>CAZGER010000096.1:0-4124 GCA_964524565.1 uncultured Chthonomonas sp.
GGTGGACCAGCGCTTATTGGACTCGCTGAAGTGGCGGGAGATCGGTCCTTGGCGGGGTGGCCGTTCGTGCGCGGTCTCTGGCGTGCCGGGCAAGCCCAAGGAGTTCTTTATGGGCACTTGCGGCGGCGGGCTGTGGAAGTCGTTGGACGAGGGCGAGACCTGGCGCTGCGTCTCTGACGGGTTCTTTAGGACGGGGTCTGTGGGGGCGGTGGAGGTGAGCCAGTCGAACCCTGGCACGGTGTACGTGGGGATGGGCGAGACGGAGATCCGTGGGAACATCAGCCACGGCGACGGTGTGTACCGGTCAGACGACGGGGGCGCGACATGGCGGCACCTGGGTCTGACGGAGACGCAATCGATCGCACGGGTGCGGGTCCACCCGAAGAACCCGGACATCGCCTGGGTCGCAGCGCTTGGGCACGTTTACGGGCAAAACGCCCAGCGCGGCGTTTTTAAGACGGTGGACGGTGGGAGGACGTGGCGCAGGACGCTCTTTGTCTCTGAGAAGGCGGGCGCGTGCGATTTGAGCATCGACCAGAAGAACCCGGACGTGATGTACGCCTCGACTTGGGAGGCGTGGAGGACACCTTTCACGATGAACTCGGGCGGGCCGGGGAGCAAGGTGTTCAAATCGACGGACGGTGGGGAGTCTTGGACGGACATTTCGAAGAACCAGGGTCTGCCCAAGGGCGTGCTGGGGAAGGTGGGGATCTCGGTCAGTCCGGTCGATCCGAACCGTGTCTATGCGGACATCGAGGCGGCGGACGGCGGGGTCTATGTGAGCGACGACGCTGGTGCGACGTGGACCAGGACGAACTTTGACCCGAACTATCGGCAGAGGCCGTGGTACTACACGCGGATCTACGCAGACCCGGTGGACAAGGACACGGTGTACGTGACGAACGTCTCTTTTGGGAAGTCGACGGACGGCGGGAAGACGTTCCGCAGCGGGAGCGCCCGGCATTCTGACCACCACGACATTTGGATCGATCCGGCCGACAACAGGCGGGTCGTGATGGCCAACGACGGTGGGGCATCTGTGACGGTGGACGGAGGTCGCGGGTGGTCCGAGCAGGACTTCCCCACTGCCCAGTTTTATCACGTGAGCCTGGACAACGCGTACCCGTACAACGTTCTGGCGGCGCAGCAGGACAACTCCACGGTGAGGATCGCGAGCCGGACGTTCGGGGCCGGGATCACACGGGAGGACTGGACGAGCACGGCCGGTGGCGAGAGCGGCTACGTGGCTGCCCTGCCGCGCGATCCGGACATTGTCTTTGGCGGGAGTTACGGCGGGACGATGGACATGCAGAACCACCGGACGAACGTGGGTCGGTCGGTGGACCCTTGGCCGGACAACCCGATGGGTCACGGGGCGGAGGGTCTGACGCACAGGTTCCAATGGACGTACCCGATCGTGTTCGGCCGTGTGGACCGGGACAACCTTTACACGGGATCGCAGTTTGTGATGCGGAGCAAGGACCTGGGGACAAGCTGGGAAGTGATCAGTCCTGACCTGACGACGAACGACAAGTCGAAGCAAGGCCCAAGCGGTGGTCCGATCACGAAGGACAACACGAGCGTGGAGTACTACTGCACGGTGTTCACGATCGCGCCTTCTCCGAGGTCGGCGGACGTGATCTGGGCGGGGACGGACGACGGTCTGGTTTGGGTGACGCGGGACGGCGGTAAGAACTGGTCGAACGTCACACCGAAGGGGATGCCGGCGTTCCCGGTCATCAGCATGATCGAAGCATCGGCCTTTGGCGACGGGACGGCGTATGTGGCGGTGGACAACCACGAGAACGACGACTTGCGGCCTTATTCGTACGTGACGAAGGACTTTGGCCAGACGTGGAGGCTGATGAACAAGGGTCTGCCGGTCGACAGCTGTGTGAGGGTCGTCCGGGAGGACACTGAGAAGCAGGGCCTGCTTTATGCGGGGCTGGAGACGGGTATCTGGGTGAGCTTTGACGACGGTGGCAACTGGCAGCCGTTGCAATCGAACCTGCCTGTCGTGCCTGTCCACGACCTGGCGGTGCGTGACGACGAGCTGGTGGCGGCGACCCACGGCCGGTCTTTGTGGATCTTGAACGACCTTTGCGTCGTTCGGCAGGCTGTCGGCAAGGACGTGGGCAAGGTGATCGCTTTCGACACGGCGAGGGGTTTTGCGGGCCGGGGCGGTTCGCCGGGGGTCGGTGATGTGGGGAAGAACCCTTCGTTCGGGTGGACGATGAAGCTTTGGAGCCCATCTGAGCAGGAGAACTGCGTTGTCGAGATCAAGGACAAGGACGGGTTGGTCGTGGGGACATCGACTGTCCGGCGGTTGACGAAGGGGATGAACGAGTTCAACCTTTCTGTGCGGTATCCGGGCTACAGCGGGTTCCCTGGGCTGAGGTTCTGGGGCGCGGGGGGTTCTGGTTCGGTCGCTGCCGCGCCTGGGAGGTACCAGGTTTCGATCAAGGTGGGTGACGAGACGGTGACGGCGGTCGGGAACCTGGGTTCGAACCCGGCGGCGGGGGCGACGGACGAGGAGCTTGTGGCGAAGTACGAGCTTTCGAAGAAGATCGCCGAGGCGACGGGGGTGGCGAACGCCTCTGTCTTGCGGTGCCGAGCTTGGCGGGCGGCGATCGGCGAGTCGTTCACTGGAGGGAGCCTGGAGGCTGCCGGTACGAAGGCGTCGGAGGCGGTGCAGGAGATCGAGGACGCTCTGTACCAAGGCAAGGCGCAGTCTGGGCAAGACCTGCTGAACTTCCCTATCCGGCTGAACAACCGTCTGGCGGCGCTTTTTGGCTACGTGAACGGGAGTTCGTTCGGGCCGACGAAGGGGGCGTACGACGTCTTCGCGATTTTGAAGTTCGACCTGGACATGTTGACCAAGCGTCTGGACGAGTGGGAGAAGACCGAGGTCCCCAAGCTGAACGCGATGTTGAAGGCGGCGGGCAAGGACGAGCTCTCGCCCAAGTCTGGGCAGGGCGGGACCGACCTTGGTCGGTTGTCGTGGGCCCTTGCCAGGGCTCTGGGATAGGTTGCAGCGACCCGTTCCCGCCGGTTTGGAGGCGGGGGGATAAACTGGGTCCATGGTGAGTGGCAGCGCAGTCCGTGCCCCGCGCGGGACTTCCCTTTCGTGCAAGGGATGGCAGCAAGAGGCGGCGATGCGGATGCTGATGAACAACCTTGACCCCGAGGTTGCTGAGCGTCCGGACGACCTGGTGGTGTACGGGGGGACCGGCAGGGCGGCGCGGAGTTGGGAGGCATTCCATGCGATCGTGCGGTCTTTGCAGGCTTTGGAGGACGACGAGACGCTTTTGGTGCAGTCTGGGAAGCCGGTGGGAGTGTTCCGCACCCATGTTGACGCTCCGCGGGTGTTGATCGCCAACTCGAACCTTGTCGGGTACTGGAACAACTTTGACGAGTTCAGGCGGCTGGAGCAGATGGGTCTGACGATGTACGGCCAGATGACGGCCGGTTCTTGGATCTATATCGGGAGCCAGGGGATCGTTCAGGGGACTTTTGAGACGTTCGCGGCGGCGGCGGTCCGGCACTTTGGCGGGACGCTGGACCGGCGCTTGGTGGTCTCTGGCGGCATGGGGGGCATGGGCGGGGCCCAGCCGCTTGCGGCGACGATGTGCGGTGCGCAGTTTTTGGGGATCGACGTGGACGAGTCGCGGATCCGGAAGCGGTTGGAGAGCGGGTACTGCGACGCGATCGCTTTCAGTCTGGACGAGGCTCTGGAGACTTTGGGTCGGGCCAAGGAGGAGAACCGTCCGTTCAGCGTCGGGCTTGTCGGCAACTGCGCGGACGTTCTGCCTGAGATGGAGAGGCGGGGGATCGTTCCGGACGTTTTGACGGACCAGACATCGGCGCACGATCCTTTGGACGGGTATGTGCCGAACGGGATGAGCCTGGCGGAAGCGGAAGCGCTTCGGAGATCGGACCCTGAAGGGTATGTGGCGAGGAGCATCGCGGCGATGGGTGTGCATGTCGATGCGATGCTGAGTCTGAAGGCGCGGGGGGCGGTGACCTTCGACTACGGGAACAACATCCGCACGTACGCCAAGCAGGCTGGGACCGAGCGGGCGTTCGACATCCCTGGTTTTGTGCCGGAGTACATCCGTCCGCTC
>CAZGER010000096.1:4134-7073 GCA_964524565.1 uncultured Chthonomonas sp.
GAAAGGGCCGTTTCGGTGGGTGGCGCTCTCGGGTGACGAGACGGACATCCGGCGGACGGACGACCTGCTGCGGGAGATGTTCCCGGACAACGGGTTGCTGATGCGGTGGATCGAGCTTGCGAGCGAGAAGATCCATTTTCAGGGGCTTCCGGCGCGGATCTGCTGGCTGGGGTACGGGGAGCGGGCGGCGTTCGGTGTGGCGATGAACGAGTTGGTGGCATCGGGGGAGATCTCTGCACCGATCGTGATCGGTCGGGACCACTTGGACTGCGGTTCGGTGGCTTCCCCGTTCCGGGAGACGGAGGCGATGGCTGACGGGAGCGACGCGATCGCTGACTGGGCGCTTTTGAACGCTCTAGTGAACACTTCGGCGGGGGCGACCTGGGTGAGCATCCACAACGGCGGCGGGGTCGGGATCGGTTACAGCCAGCATTCTGGGATGGTCGTGGTGGCGGACGGGTCTGCGGAGGCTTCGCGGCGGTTGGAGCGGGTGTTGACCAGTGACCCTGGGATGGGGATCATCCGGCACGCCGACGCTGGGTACGGGTCGGCCACGGACTTTGCCCACGAGCACGGAGTGCGGATTCCGATGGAGGAGGCCCGATAGCACTCTTCCACGATCCGCAGTGGCCGCGGGCGAGCGAGTGGTTGCAGGGGACGACCGGGGGGGACGACCACGCCGGTCTTGCGGTGATCGGGGTTCCGACCCGGTTGGGTTCTTTGACGCCGGGTCGGTGCGACCTGGCCCCTGGCGCGATCCGGGAGGCCCTTGCGAAGTTCTCGACCTACGACGTGGTGACGGGGTTCGACGTTGCGGACGTGACAGTTTCAGACCAGGGTGACCTGGCGGTCGAGGGGCTTTCGATCGAGGATGCTTTTGGGGCGATCCGAGACGGGCTGTCGGGGTCGTTCGCCGGGCACAACGCGGCGGTGATCCTGGGGGGTGACAACTCGGTGACGCGGCCGGGGGTCCACTCACTGGAGGTCGATTTTGCGCAGGTCGGCCTTGTGACGCTGGACGCGCACCTGGACATGCGGTCGACGGAGGGAGGGCTGACCAACGGAAACCCTGTCCGGGCGCTGATCGAGGACGGGCTGCCGGGGGAGAACGTCTGGCAGATCGGTATCCAGTCGTTTGCGAACTCGCGGGCCTACTTTGAATGGGGCCGGGACCAGGGGGCGCACTGCGTGACGATGGAGGAGGTCCACAGCGCGGGGATCGAGGCGGCGCTTTCGCAGGCGTTTGCGGACCTGAGGGGCCGTTGCCAAGCGGTGTACTTTGACCTTGACCTGGACGTGTTGGACGAGGCGTTTGGGCAGGGGTGCCCAGGTTCGCGACCGGGTGGATTGATGCCTTGGCAGGTCGTGGCGGCGGCGCGGTACGTCGGTGCGCAACCGGAGGTCGTGGCGATGGACCTTGTGGAGCTTGATCCGACCCTGGACACGACGGGCGAGACGGCCAGGGTTGCGGCAATGTCGGTCTTGGCGTTCTGTTCCGGGATGTTGCAACTGGTCAACCAATGAGCGACGTCGTCGTTTTGAACATCGGTCAGTTGGTGACGATGTCCGGGCCAGTCGGTGGGCGGGTCGGTGCCGGGATGTCGGACCTGGGGTTGGCAGGCGGTGACTGTCTGCTGGTTTTGGGTGGTGAGGTGGCAAAGGTCGGGACGTGGGACGAGGTGAAAGGTCTTGTTCCAGCGGGCTGTGCTGAGGTCGATGCCAAAGGCGGGTTGGTGACTCCGGGGCTGGTGGACGCGCACACCCACGCGGTCTTTGCCGGGAACCGGGCGGGCGAGTTCGAGCAGAGGTGCGCGGGCGCGACCTACGAGGAAATCTCGGCGGCGGGGGGCGGGATATTGAGCTCTGTCCGGGGTGTCCGAGAGTCGGACGAGGAGGGTCTGGTGCGGGAGACGGTGCGGCACTTGGGCTGGATGGCCTCGCAGGGGACGACGTGCGCCGAGGTGAAGTCTGGGTACGGTCTTGACCTTGCCAGCGAGCTCACAATGCTTCGGGTTGCGAAGGAAGCCGGGGAGGCGGTGGGGGTGCGGACAACGCGGACGTTTTTGGGCGCACACGCGGTTCCGGGGGAGTTCAAGGGCAGGGGGGCGGACTATCTGCGATGCGTGGCAGAGGAGATGCTGCCGGAGGTGGCAAGGTCAGGGTTGGCGGAGTGGTGCGACGCGTTTTGCGACCCGATCGCGTTCTCTGCGGACGAGTGCCGGGGGGTCTTGCAGGCGGCGAAGGAAAGGGGTTTGAAGCTGAGGCTGCACGTCGACCAGCTGAGTGACAGCGGGGGGGCGGCGCTGGCGGCAGAGCTCGGGGCCAAGACAGCGGACCATCTGGAGTTCACGGGGTCTGAGGGGATCGGGGCCATGCGGCGGGCCGGGGTCGTGCCGGTGCTGCTGCCGGGTTCTGTGTACGGACTTGGGAAGGACCGCTATCCGGCGGCGCGGGAGATGATCGAGGCGGGGCTGCCTGTGGTGCTGGCGACGGACTTTAACCCAGGGTCTTCGCCGACGCCGAGCCTGCCCTTTGTGATGTCGCTTGCCTGCACGAAGATGGGGATGAGTCCGGCGGAAGCCTTGGTTGCCTGCACGGTGAACGCTGCGGCGAGCCTTGACCTTCCGCGTTTGGGGAGGTTGGAGGCCGGGTCGGCGGGGGATTTTGTCGTCTGGGAGGCGACCGACCACAGGGAGATTCCCTACTACTGCGGGTTTGCGCCGGTTCTGCACACGTTTGTGGCGGGAACGGAAGTGCGAAACATTTCGTAGTCGTTGGCGATGGGGCGCAAACCGAGCGGGGGAGGGCTGACGCCGAGCGAGGCCCGCCTTTTGCAGGTCCTGGCGGAGACCGGGCCAGCGACTGTCCGCCAGCTATTTGAGCGGATGTACCCTTGCGGCGAGGTGGCCTACACGACCGTTCTGCGGACGGCGCAGAAC
>CAZGER010000097.1:0-3958 GCA_964524565.1 uncultured Chthonomonas sp.
GGGGCGGATGATCTGGCGCTCGTCCTGGCCGCCGCCCATTTCGCCGCCGGCCGCCATCGCGACCAGCGCCGCGAGGGCGCGCGCGCCACGCCCTACATCACCCATCCCCTCGAGGTGGCCGAGCGGTTGGCGCGGCTGGAGGGCGCCTTCACCATCCTTCATATCGAACGTCGCTAATGGCCGGTGAGCGAACATGAGCACTCCCTCTTTGACATTCTCCGTCGACCCGTTGGTGTCCCGCGGCAATTCGGATCCTGATCACGGTCTGGTCGAACGTCGAGACGTTCGACCGCGACATGCCGATCAAGTTCCCGCCCGCCGATTGGAGAAGGCTCCGCCACAAGATGGAGGCGGCATCACTCACTGCTGAGAAGATCATCACGTTCGAGTTCCCCCACTTCATGTCTCCCCACAGCTGCTATCCGGCCGCCCACAACCTGTTCCGCCGCTACTGCGACCACCACGGGATCCAGGTTTCCTCGCTCTAGGTATTGTCTGAACGATGCATGTGACGGTTCTTGGTGCAGGCAGCTGGGGGACGGCGCTTGCCATCACCCTGGCCAGGAACGGCCACAAGGTCCATCTGCTCACGCAGGACGAAGAGACCGCCGCAAGGCTGGACGAAAAGCGCGAGAACGATGTTTATCTGCCAGGGTTCGCCCTCTCCGAGGACATCACGCCAGGGACCACAGCCCTGAGCGGTTCGAGCTTTGCGATCGTCGCCGTCCCGACTGCGGCGGTCGAACAGTCGCTTGGTCGGCTCGGCGGACAGCAGAGGATCTGCATCGCCAGCAAGGGCCTGCACCCGACCAAGAACTGCGTGCTCAGCAAGATCGTGCAGGAGGCGTGTCCCGATGCAGACGTGATGGCGATCAGCGGGCCGAACCTGGCCCTTGAGGTGGCCAAGGGTGTTCCGACCGCCGCGGTCTGCGCAGGGCCAGAGTCGAGCGCCAGGATCGTCCGGGAAGCCCTCTCTGGGCGCACGCTCAGGGTCTACGTGAGCGACGACCTGTATGGGGTCGAGCTCGCAGGAGCCCTGAAGAATATCTATGCCATCGGCGCCGGGATGAGCGACGGCCTTGGCTTTGGCGACAACACCAAAGGGGCTTTCCTATCGCGGGGCCTGGGCGAGATGGTCCGGCTGGGGACAGCCACGGGCGCGGCGATCGAGACGTTCATCGGCATGGCTGGCGCGGGCGACCTCTTCGCCACCGCCAACAGCAAGCTCTCGCGCAACTACCGGGTGGGGTTCGGACTTGCCCAAGGCATGTCGCTGGAAGAGGCGATCGCGTCTTTGGGACAGGTCGCAGAAGGTGTTCCGACCTGCACAGCCGCCATCGACCTAGCTCGTTCAGCTGGTGTGGAGGTGCCGCTCATGCAGGTGATCCACGACATCATGCACGGGAAGATCGCGATCCTGGACGGGTTGACCAGGCTGATGGAAAGGCAAACGCTCCACGAGATTGAGACCTGACCCTGGTAAGGAGACGGGGCAATCTGCCAAAACGTAATGTAAGTACGAGGGAAAACCCTCTCCACCCAATGCCGACTTTCAGTTTCAACGGGTTTGACCGTTCCGGAACGGTCCAGACCGGGTCTGTGACAGCAGCGACCGCCAACGACGCTGTGCGGCTGCTGGCAGCCAGGGGGGTGATCGTCCAAAACGTCTCCACCGCGCCAGACGCGATACCCCAGCGCCTGGCTGCGATCCCGGCGGCACCGCCCCCCGCTGTTTCGGCAGACACCGCATCCCGGGCGCGCACCCCAGCCGCAAAGATCGAGCAGGGCAGGACGAACGTCGTCGCCCATGTGGGTGGCGGTTCCAAGGTCAGGGCCGAGCCTAAGGCAACCGGGTTCTTCAAGGACTATGAACTTTTCCTGCTCCTGTCGCAGCTGGCGCAGCTCCTGCGGTCCGGTGTCGCACCGTCAGAGGCGTTCCACCACCTAGCCGGCAGGACTTCGCTCAAGCCCAAGGTCCGCGAGGCCATGCGGCGACTCTCGCAGTCGGCGACCGAGGGTCGGACGCTCAGCGAGGCGATGGAGGAGTACCCCGACATCTTTCCACCCGGGACCGTCGGTGCGATCCGTGCTGGAGAAACCGGAGGCTACACCTGGCAAGCGTGTCAGTACGTCTCTGAACAAACCCAGAACACCTGGAAGCTGAGAAGGCTCAACTCCTGGTTCGCGTTTGCTTTCTGGACGACTGTCGCGGGGTTCCCGCTCGTGCCGGTCGTGAACAAGGGTTGGGAAAGGCTGGCCAACACGGTCAACGAGAACAACGTGGGCGTGGACCGGACGTTCGCGGCCCTGCGAGAAGGTCTTGTCCAGGGCTTTCTGGGCCTGGGCGGAGTCCTCTTCGTCCTCTGCTTCGCTGTGTGGCTGCTGCTGCCCTACATCACAGGAAGGCGCAAGTTCCTCCCGCTCAGGCACGCTCTCGCGGCCAAGCTGCCGATCATCGGCCGCAGGACACGGATGGAGAATGTCGGCGCCTTCGGGTTCCACTTGGAAAACCTCTCGTCAGCCGGGATCTCGCCGTACCAGTCGTGGAGCCTTGCGGTGGACGCAGTGCCCAACGTGGAGATCGCCAGGCAGATGCGGGCAGGCTCGACCAACCAGCATGATTCTCAGGCGCTCAGCAAGAGCATGTCGCGGGCCAGCCTCTTCCCGGTCGAGTACACAAACCTCGTGCAGACAGCAGAGATGACCGGCAGTGTCCCGGAAACGATGCGTCAGATCCAATCGCTGGCCGAGTCAGACCGGAAGTCAATGGAGACGATCCTCAAGGTCAAGCTCGTCATCTGGAGCCTGATCCTGACTCTGGGCGTTAGCGTCGTGGCGACCGCGCTGATGTACCGGGGGTTGCTGGACGCAGCCTGGAAAGCGATTTTTGAAGGGACATAAACATGCCGATCTTTTCTTACTCAGCGGTCGATTCTGAAGGTACTTCCCAAAAGGGGATGATCCACGGAGAGACGATCGGGGCAGTCATGGACAGCCTCGCGCAGAAAGGGTGGACCATCCAGCAGCTCGGGCTGGCCGAGGTCGTGGCCGACCCGATCACTGAGCCCGACCGGGCCAAACCGTCCGGTTACGGCCCTCCGCCCCCGACCGAAAGGCGGTCGCGGTTGGCAACAGACCTCGTCGGCCCGCTCGTCGGTGGTGTGCCCCTCACGGACCTGCACTTCTTCTTCCGCCAGCTTGCGACGATGCTGCACGCCGGGATCGGCGCGGCAGACACCTTGAGCTCGCTCGCCGAGCAGTCCAAGAACGCCACACTGCGCAGGATCTTGACCGAAACCCGCGACCACGTCGCCCACGGGCGACCGATGAGCGCCGGGTTTCAACGCTACCCAGAGGTTTTTTCACCCGTCATGATGGGGATCGTCCGCGCCGGGGAGGAAGGCGGACGGCTCTCCGACCACTGCAAGATTCTCGCCGAGTACATCCAAAGGGACATCGAACTGCGCAACATGGTCCGTCGCGAGACGTTCTATCCCAAGCTCGTCTTCTTCGCGTCGATCCTCATCATCACCAGCACGAACGTCATCATTAACGCGCTCAAGCCAGGTGCCAGGGGCATCGACGCACCAACCATGATCTGGGTCGTCGTTTGCATCGCGGTTGTCTGCCTTTACTTCTTCAGAAAGGTCCTGCTGCAGCAGCCTGCGGTGCGCAGACCGTGGGACGAGATCCTTTGCGGGATCCCTTGGTACGGCGAGATGGTCAAGGGTTTTGCCATGTCCAGGTTCGGCAGGGCGTTTGGAGCGATGCACGAGTCCGGACTGCCGCTCAGCCGCGCCGTCACGCTCGCAGCAGACTCCTGCGGGAACGAGGCGATCCGGGCGAAGATCTATCCCTTGGGCCATCAGATGGACTCGGGTGAGGGGATCCACTCGTCGTTCGCGAGGTCCGGCGCGTTCACACCCGTCGTCCTCGACATGATCCGGGCGGGTGAAAT
>CAZGER010000097.1:3971-7056 GCA_964524565.1 uncultured Chthonomonas sp.
CGAGATGCTCGTCAAAGTGGCCGAGTACTACGAGGACGAGGGCCAAACAAGGGCCAGGCAGTCCGCGATGCTGCTCGGCGGTGCGATGATCCTTCTCGTTGGCGCGTACGTCGGATACATCGTCATCACGTTCTGGCTCGGTTACGCGATGGACAGAACCCAGGGTATTTAGTGTCCGACCACTACCAGACTCTGGGGATCGAGCCCTCAGCCACTACGACAGAGATCAGGTCTGCGTACAGAACGCTGGTCAAAACGTACCACCCGGACGCAAACCCCCACGAAGGGGCGGAGCCAGTGTTCCTGGCCGTCCAGGAGGCGTACTCTGTCCTTTCCGACCCCGCGCGGAAGTCGCACTACGACGAGTCGCTGCGCCTGCAGGAGCGGATCACCGCCCGGAAAATGGAAGAGCAGCAGGCTGCAAAAAGCAAGAGGGATGAGGAGTCCCGGGCGAAAGCCGACGCGGAGTCCAAACGGCGGTTCCTGGCACGCAAGGCAAAGACCGATGCACTGCGGCAGGCCCTCTCTGCCGGTCGCTACGGCGAAGCTGAATCGATCGCCGAAGACCTGCTGAAGGAGAAGTTCAACGACCCAGCCAGCCACTCTGTCATTGCGGACATGGCCCGTGTGAGGGGCAACTTCCGCAAGGCGGCAAAACACTATGCCTATGCGTTCCAGTTCGACCCTGGCAACGCGGGCTACATGCGTCTTCACGAGGAAATGACAGCTGCGGCTGAAAGGGCTCCCGACCGTTCTGTCGAACTTGTCGATCCCGGCCCGAGCCCGTTCCCGGTGCTCACTGGTGTGTTCGTGGTGCTGGTCGGGGCGGTCTATTCCGGACTTGCGATCGGTGTGCCGCTCGTGCCCGACGTGGCCTTCCTTTCAACGGTCACCCTTGCCCAGGTGACGATGTTCGTCCTGGCTGGCACCGCCATCGGCGCATCCATGAGCGCGGGCAACCTGCTCGGCCCCTTTGACCTGGGCGGGTCATCGACGGTCCACAAGATCCACCCCGCTGTGGCGCTCGGCTCGATCGCCTGCGTCAGTTTTTGGGCCGCGCTGGTGGTGTACTGGATCGTCGGGGTCAGCCAGCGGGCGTTCAACCCGTCGCTTTCCAAGCTGTTCGCCGCGGTCAGTCTGGCGGTCGGGGCGTTTTCGCTCGCCCGGTTCGGATCAGGGAACGAGGCTGTGGTCCAGACTCTCCTCTGGTCTGGCAACGTCGTCTACGCCGGATCCGCTCTGGGCTGGCTGGTCGCAGACGGCATCCGAAGTCTCAGGGTCCGGTCATAAAAAACCGGCCAGGACTAAGCCTGGCCGATTTCGGACATTGAACTGGCGGCGGCTACCGGGCTTTCACCGTCGCGGTGGTCACTTTGACGATGTCGGCCTTGATGCTTTCGTTAAACCCGAACCAGGTCTTGACGACCTTGCCCTTGCGGTCGCGCAAGACGAACTGCGGAATCCCGCGGACGCCCCATGCGGTCGTGAGTTTGTCGTTGTCATACGTGAAGGTGTAAGTGTACGAGTGCTGCTTTTTGTAGTCGGCCGCCGGTTTTGGGCCGGCATCCTCCTCCATCGTGTCGGCACCAATCACCAGGAGCCCCTTGCTGGAAAACTGCTTGTGCAGGCTCTGCATGGTCGGCGAGGCAGCCTTGCACGGGCCGCACCAAGTGGCCCAAAAATCGAACAGGACGACCTTGCCCGCCGTGTTTGCGTTGTTCAGGGTCTTGCCGTCGGTCGTCTTCATCGAAAAGGCCGGGAGAGCCTTCCCTTCCATTTTGTTCGTCGAGTTCTGGACAACCGGCGCGGAGGGCAAAAGCACAGTTGTGATGAACCCAAAGATCATGGTCGCGAATTTCAACATGCTGATTGGTTCCTAGGAATAACAAACGGATGAGGCTCCATGAAAGTTCATGGGCTGGCCGATTCAGAGTCCTTCGGCCATACTCTTGACCGATGAAGCGATGGCTGCCTTGGCTGTTGGTGCCGTTCGTCTTCACCCTGTGGACCGCAGCGACCCCGAACACCAGCCAAAAGATGCTCGCCGACACGGACACAGCCGTCTTGCTGACGGCGATCCGAGAGCGGCAAGACCCACTCAGCTGGTTCGCTGGGGACTGGCCGCTGGGCAACCACTTCTACCGGCCCGTCAGCACCCTCACTTTTGAGTTCGACAACTGGCGCGGGGGCAACGACGCTGTCCCCTACGGGCAGACCAACGCGCTCCTCGCGGCCCTGTGCATCGGCCTGTTGTTCTGGCTGGTGCGCGAGTGCACCGACAACCCAGGGACGGCGGCTGGCGCAACGCTCCTTTTTGGCCTGCTCCACGTATGGCCCGAGCTTGTTTCGTTCGCGGGTGGCGCGGCGTGGATCCTCGCCGGATTGGTCTGGCTCGGACTGCTACGGGGTGGAACGGGCAAGTTGCTGCCGACACTCCTTTGCTCGCTCGGGTTTGTGTTCTGGGCCGGATCGATGACGTCGGTCTCCGATTTTCAGTCCAGGGTGGTTGACTGGTTGCCCGGCAGGACCGCCTCCGTCATGACGGTCTTCTGCCTGGCCAGCCTGGCCAGCTACTGCCGCTACCTTCGGCTGACATCTGTCCGGACCGAGGTGCCCGCTTCGGCCCTTGATCCCGCCGTCACAAACAGCACACTCCCTGCCCAGCCTGGAAGGGCGCCTTGGCTCTGGCTGGTGCCGGCCTATCTGGGCGCCGCGCTCGCCCTGGGCAGTTACGAACAGGCTGTGATGCTCCCAGGCGTCGCGACGGCCTACCTGCTGCTGGAAAAGGTGCTGGGGCGCAGACCCCGATGGCTCTCGGTCGTTGGGTACTGGGTGCTTCTCGCGGCTTACCTCGCCCTGCGGCAGGCCGTGATTCCCCAGGACGTCTCTGGTTATCAGGCGCAGCAGTTCCGGTTCGGCCCTGGAGTGTTCTTGTCGCTTGCAGACTTTGGTCTGTGGGGCCTGCGGAGCGCCCTGGAAGTCGCGCCCATCGTCTCCTCTGGGATCGCGTTCATCGTCCTGCCGAGCTTTTACGCCGCGGTCACGTCGATACTGGCCAACATCAGCGCGTTTTTCTCGGTCGCAA
>CAZGER010000098.1:0-1056 GCA_964524565.1 uncultured Chthonomonas sp.
GGCGGCGGGGGGCCGGTGGTGCGGATCGCGTTCACGATGGACGTTTCTGGGCAGCTCCACACGGGTCTTTCTGGCGGTGGTCTGCCGTACGTTTACATCATTGCTTTGAACCTTTCGACCGACGAGGTGCCGACGACGCAGGGGCCGATCCCGGTGACGGTCCCGGCGGGTAACGGTCGGGTGGCGGGCGAGGCGACGCACTTTGTGCTGTGGAACCCGTTGGCATCGCCGCAGTACCAGATCTACAAGTTCCAGGACGCGACGATGAACCAGTGGGTGCTGACGGGGACTCCGGTGGCGTACACGCCGACCTCGGAGGGTGACCGTCGGCTGAGTTTTGAGATCGATTTGAGCCAGCTTGTCGCGGCGATCGACGTTCCGACGATCAAGAGCATCCAGATCAATTTTCTTTCGATGAACCACACGAACGTTTCTGGCGGGGGGAGGATCTGGGACGCGCTTGGGGACGGCTCGATCCCGAGCCAGGTGAACAGTCCTTTCACGTTTCGGACCAACCAGGCGCAGCTTTTTAACAACCTCAACCAGGGGAGCCTTGAGCCGACTGGGGACGCGATCGACCCCGACCTGGACATATCTGACTGGTCGGTTGAGGTACGACTCCAGTAGATGCCGCGCGTTTCTGTCCTGCTGACTTGTTACAACCACATCAAGTACCTGCCGGAGTGTCTGGAGTCGATCCAGGCGCAGACGATGCAGGACTTTGAGATCATTGCGCTTGACGACGGGTCTTCGGACGGCACGCGGGAGTGGCTTTCATCGCGTCCGGAGAAGATGAAGCTGGTCTTTAACGAGACGAACAGGGGCACCTACGGGACTTTGAACGTTGGGTTGGAGCACGCAACGGGCGAGTTCATCGCGGTGATGAACGACGACGACGTTTGGGGGCCGCGGAAGCTGGAGGCCCAGCTGGAGGTGATGGACCGTCACGCGAGGGTCGGGTTGGTCCACACGAACGGTTATTTTTTGAACGGCAAGAGCGAGCGGACGGAGGGTTCTCCGCTGGGGTTCCATTTTCCGAAGACGGAGACGGGGGAC
>CAZGER010000098.1:1066-7054 GCA_964524565.1 uncultured Chthonomonas sp.
AACCAGATGATCGCGAGCGCGGCATTGGCGCGGCGTGCGTGCTTTGACGAGCTTGGGTGGTTCAACGAGGAGTTTTTTGGTTCGGGGGACTGGGAGATGTGGTACCGGATCGCTGAGAAGTGGGACGTGGGTTACGTGGACGAGGAACTGACGATGTACCGCATCCACGGGGCGAACGCGAGCCACAAGTTGGAGAAGATTTGGCTGGACGACCAGATGCTGCGGGAGTGGATCGCCCCGCGCATCCAGGGGTATGCGGGCAGGTTTCCGGCGGCCGAGCTGCGGGAGGCGGAGGCGCACAACCTGGCCTGTCTGGGAACGGTGCAGATGCTGAACGGTCACCCTGGGAAGGCGAGGGCGAGCTATTCCGGTTCGTTGAAGGTGAAGCCGACGCGGTGGAAGAGCTATCTGCGGTGGGCCCTGACGTTTGCGCCAAGGCCCGTTTTCCGCAAGCTGATCTAGTCGTCAGCCTTGAGCCTGAACTTGGCCCTTTGGAGCGGTGGCGGCTGGACGTCCGGCTCTGGTTCGGGCTCGGGCAGTTCCGGCACCGTCTCGGTCGCTACGGGGGCGTCTTGGGCGGCTGGGGCTGAGGTCGGGGGCTCGCCGATGTTCTTGAGCCTTGCGACGACATCGATCCCGAAGATGTCTTTGACCTGCTCGTTGAGGCCGATGAGGCGCCTGACGTCCGGCCCTCCGCCGGAGCCGGTATCGACGACGGTGAGTTTTTCGATCCTCGCTTCCCCGATGGCTTGGGTGACCTGGGAGATGATGGGTTCGATCTTTTGGAGGAGGAAGATCTCACGGGCCTGGTCACCGGCGCTGCTCCAGCTTTTTGCGAGAGTCCGGAGGGCCTCCGCCCTTGCCCTTCCCTCTTCGATGATTGGGGCGACGTCGGCGACGGCCTGTTGCTCCATGGCCTCGCACTCAGCCTTTGCGGGCTGGATGATGTCGGCCTCTAGTTGTCGCCGGACCTGTTCGATCCTGGCCTTTTGGACCTCGAGTTCTGCCTTGGCCTTGGCGACGAGGGCGGTGACGGCGGCCTGCTCTTCGGCGACGACGGCGGCCCTGCGGGTGACGGCGTCGGTGAGCCGCTTTTCGGCGTCTGCCTTTGCGACGCGGGTGTCGGCCTCGATGGTGGCCTCGACCTCTTGGAGGTAGTTCTCGGACGATCGGACGGAGGCGTCGGCGTGGGCGTTGGCCTCGGCGATCCTGGCCGAGCTTTGGAGCTCGGCGTTGCGGATCCTGCCGATGGATTCGAGGTATTTGACGTCGTCGGTGATGTTTTGGATCTTGAGTGTGTCGACGACGAGCCCGAGGGATGTCATGTCCTGTTCGACCTCGGCGACCAGTTTTTCGGCAAAGAGGTTGCGGTCCTCGTTGAGCTGTTCGGGGGTCATGGTTGAGAGGACGCCGCGGAGGGAGCCTTCGAGGGTGGCCTTGGCGATGGCGATGACCTGGTCACGGTCTTTGCCGAGGAACCGTTCGATGGCGTTGTTGAGCATGGGCTCGTGGCCGGCGATCTTGACGTTGGCGACGCCTTGGACATTGACCGGGATCCCGCCTTTGGCGTAGGCGTTGCGGGCCTCGACATCGATGATCATGTTCGTGAGGTCGATGCGGTCGACCCTTTCGAAGAAGGGCGTGCGGAGCCTTCGTCCGCCTTTGACGATGTGATAGGGCAGGACCCTGCCGCCGGACATGCGCTGCTTTCCGCTGAAGATGAGGACCTCGTTGGGTCGGCAGAGGTAGATGAGGCTCTTGAAGCTCAAGAGCAGGAGGAACATCATGAAGGAGATGAACCCGAGTGCGAAGGCGATGATTTCCATTATTTGGCCTCCGTGTCGCGGTTTGACACGGTGCCGGGGATGTCGATGCCGACGGTCTGTTCGACGGCCTCGAAGACCGATCCGAGCATGGCCGGATATGCGGCGATGTAGTTTTTGAGGGTTTGGCCGTCTCCTTTGTCGATGACGGAGACCTCGTTGATGGCGACCTTGCGGACGCCGGCCACGGCGGTTTGGAGGATGGACTCCAGGTTTTCGATGAGTGTGATCTGTTTGGCGTTGTCTCCGGCGTCCTGCCACGCTTCGTAGAGGAGGTCGAGGGCCTGGCTGACGGCTCTGCCGCGCTCTCGGATGATGGCTGCCTCACCTTTGGCGCGGTATTCCTGGGCCTGTCGTGCGGCCTCGGCCGGGAGGACTTTGTCTGCTTGGAGCCGGATCCCTTCGAGTTCAGCGCGGAACAACTGGAGCTCCTGTTCGGCGGTGGCGCGAGCTTCCCTTGCGGCGGCGGTCGTCCGTTCTTCTTCTGAGCGGACGTTTGCCTCGAGGTCCGCCTTGATCCTTCTGAGTTCGTTTTGGAGCCTTGCGATGCTTGTTTCGGTCTCAGCCTTGGTGACGTCGGAGCGGCCGAGGTTGGTGGACTCGGACTGTTCGGCGAGCCGTTTAGCGTCGGACTCGGCGATCTCGGCGGAGCGGACGATGGAGGCGATGGCCTTTCTTCCGGTGCCATCGAGGTAGCCGACCTCGTCGCTGACGTGGAGGATCTTGAAGGTATCGAGGTGGAGGCCGAGTTTGCGGAGGTCGTCCTCGGACTCGGTCGAGAGGGTGTCGGCGAAGGAGAGCCGGTCCTCGTTGACCTGTTCTGGCGTGAGGCTGGCGACGACTCCTCGGAGGTGGCCTTCCAGGGTCTCTTTGCCGACGCGCCTGATCTCGTTGACATCGCGATCGAGGAACCGCTCGATCGCGTTGCCGATGACCTGTTCGTCGCTACTGATCTTGATATTGGCGATGGCCTCGCAGTTCATGGCGATGCCGCCTTGGGAGTAGGCGTTCCTGATGGTGATGGGGACCTCCATCGTTGTGAGGGACATTTTGCTGACCTGCTGGATGATGGGGACGCTCCATGCGCGTCCGCCGAAGACGGTGCGGTACCCGCCCTGTCTGTTACCAGACCCTTTTCCTGTGCCGGTGATGACGAGGACCTGGTTGGGTGGCGCGATCCTCAGGAACGACTTGACGATCCACCCTATGAGCATGAGGACCACCAACAGGGCACCGACCCCGGCGAGGAACGGTGCGAGCACTTCTTTGAACATGTCCATTTTTTGACTAGTCTCCCATGTAGTTTGTCATGCGGTCGACCAGGGCGTGTTGGCCCTCGATTCCTACAATCACGACATCCTCTCCGGTTGCAAGGTCGAGTCCTTCGACCGGGACAGCGAGCATGTCGATGAGGTCGCCTTTGACCTGGACCCGGACTTTTCCGGGCGATCCTTCGCGGGGGGAGACGGTGAGGCGTCCTTGGACGCCGATGAGATCGTGCTCTGAGACGGAGGAGTTTGTCTCGGCCCGTTTTGCCAGTCTCATGGCGGTTGCGGCGATGGTGCCCATGAGGGTTCCGGTGATCGCGGCGGCGATGGCGACCGTTGGTTCTGTCGCGAGCTTGGTGAGGGTCAGGAACAGTCCGAACGCCCCGAACATGCCGATGGCGTAGACCCAGAACCGCAGGCTGAAGAAGGGCAGCCAGAAGTCGGCTCCGTGGTTGACGTCGGCGGTGCCGTGGTCGTGGGCCCCGATGTCGTGGTCGGTGTCGACGTCGGCGCCGTGGTCGAACTCGAAGCTATGGTCGCCCAGGCCCCCGATGGCGGAGGCGACGACGAGTCCGCCGCCCAAGACCGCCGAGACGATGTACAAAGCTAGCATCTGAATTTGACCGCCTTACAGGATACAGCTTATTGCGTAGCTGCGTTTACGGCGGCCCGTGCCATGAAAGGGGGTTGGAAGTCTGAGCATGGCCGGTATTTTTGCCGAGAATCAGGGCATGTCCGGTCCTGGTCTCGACGGTCCTGTCGGTTCTTATGTCGTTTGTGCGGTCGCTTCTGAGCAGTACGCGATCCACTCGGACTTTGCTTCGGAACTTGTGAACGACACAGACTTTGAGCCTGTCCCGGTGCCTGGTTCGAACCCGGCGCTGACCGGTCTGATCAATCTGAGGGGGCTGGTGGTGCCAGTCGTGCAGCTTCGGAGCGTGCTCGGTCACCCGACCCACAGTGACAGGACCGAGACGATCAGCCGCATGCTGGCCCAGCGCGAGGCAGACCACGTTGCTTGGCTGGACGATTTGAAGCGCTGTGCGACGACGGGTGACAAGTTCACTAAGGCGCTCGACCCGACGCAGTGCGCCTTTGGCAAGTGGTATTTGGGCGTGGCGGGGAGTTCGAGCGACCTGCGCGACATCACGAACGGGAGCCAGATGGGTGAATCACTTTTTGCGAGGATGGACGCGCCCCATAGGAGGATCCATGCGATTGCCAAGGAGGTCCTTGACCTGGCGGGCCATGGCGACCTGCCGGCTGCTATCGCGATCATCGACCGGGCGTGGGAGACCGACCTTGCCGAGCTCAAGCGGCTGTTCCGGCAGCTTGTCGACGCCTTTCGGGACTCGGCCCGGTCCACGATCGTTTCGATCAGTTACGAGGGGAGCCCCATTGGTCTTTATGTGGACAGTGTCGTCGAGGTGCGGACTTTTTCGGAGTCTGACTTTGAGCCGATCTCGAGCCTGGCGACTTCTGGTTCGCCTTTGGCGACGGAGTGCGCGAGCGTCGACGGCCGGCATGTGTTCCGGCTTGATCCGGGGTTGATCGTGGCGGAGCTCGGTGTGGAAGTGGCCGCATAGTGCGGCCCGAGCACGCGGCCCGTCAAAAGGTAGCCTCGCCGGGTGCTTGACCGTAAGCTGATCCGCGAGCAACCTGACTTTGTTGCGTCCCAGTGTCGCCGCAAGGGGATCGAACCTCCGCTTTCGGAGTTTTTGGCCGTCGACCAGTCTTGGCGGTCGGTGCTTGTGGAGCTGGAGAACAAGAAGGCCGAGGCGAACGCTGCCAGTAAGTCGATCGGCGCTTTGATCGGGTCGGGCAAGAAGGACGAGGCTGAGGCGGCCAAGGCTGCGACCGGTCGGCTGAAGGACGAGATCAAAGAGCTTGAGCCGAAGGCGAAGGCGCTTGAGGACGAACTGAGAGCGATCGAGCTGAGATTCCCGAACCTGCCGCACGAATCGACCCCTGAGGGCTTGAACGCGGAGGCGAACGTCGTCGTGCGGACGTGGGGCGAGGTTCCGGAGGGGGAGCACGTCCCGCACTGGCAGATCGTCGAGGACCTTGGGATCATCGATTTTGAGGCGGCGGCGAAGATCAGCGGGTCAGGGTTTGCCGTTTACAAGGGGTTGGGGGCTCGGCTTGTTCGTGCTCTGGTCAACTTCATGCTGGACTTTCAGACCGAGCGGCACGGCTACACGGAGGTTTATCCGCCAGCGGTGGTGTTGACGGAGTCTTTGGTGGGGACGGGGAACCTTCCCAAGTTCGCCGAGGACCTTTACAAGACGAGCGACGACCTGTGGTTGATCCCGACGGCGGAGGTTCCGGTGACGAACCTGATGCGGGACGAGATCATTGAGCCGCACATGCTTCCGATCCGGTTTGCGGCGTACACGCCTTGCTTTCGTCGGGAGGCGGGGGCGGCGGGCCGCGACACCAGGGGGATCTTGCGGATGCACCAGTTCGACAAGGTGGAGCTGGTCAAGTTCGTGAGGCCGGAAACGAGCTATGCAGAGCTTGAGGCCCTGACCCAGGACGCGGAGGCGATCTTGCAGGCTTTGGGGCTGCACTACAGGGTGGTGGAGCTTTGCGCCGGTGACATGGGCGACAAGGGGTGCAAGTGCTTCGACCTTGAGGTGTGGGCGCCGGGCGAGGGCAAGTACCTGGAGGTTTCTAGCTGTACCAACTTTGAGGCGTTCCAGTCCAGGCGGGCGAACGTGAGGTTCCGGCCGGAGCCTGGGGCCTCTCCAGAGTTTGTCCACATTTTGAACGGGTCTGGGCTTGCTGTCCCGCGGCTAATGGTCGCGATTTTGGAGACCTACCGCCGGGAGGACGGGACGGTCGTCGTTCCGGAGTCGCTACGGAAGTACATGGGCACGGACGAGATCGGGTTTTCC
>CAZGER010000099.1:0-6996 GCA_964524565.1 uncultured Chthonomonas sp.
TCATCGTCCCGGTCCACGAGGATGCCGAGTTCGGCGAGGGTCTCGATGTCCTCATCGATCTTGCCGACGCGCTCTTCGAGGACGTCGTAGTAGCTGCGGGGGACGGTGAGGAAGGGTACTCCCCGGTCCCTGAGGCGTGCGACGGTGTAGACGATGTCGTCGGTGAGGAGGGCGACGTGCTGGACGCCTGCGCCACCGAAGTACTCCAGGAACTCGTCGATCTGGGATTTTTTCTTGCCTGCGGCGGGTTCGTTGATCGGGAACTTGACCCTGCCGTTCCCGCTGGCCATGACTTTCGACATGAGCGCGGTGAACTCGGTAGAGATGTCCTTGTCGTCGAACGAGAGCATGTTCGTGAATCCGAGGACGTC
The DNA here is from genome assembly GCA_964524565.1 of uncultured Chthonomonas sp. Classification (GTDB taxonomy): domain Bacteria; phylum Armatimonadota; class Fimbriimonadia; order Fimbriimonadales; family Fimbriimonadaceae; genus UphvI-Ar2. The sequence continues at coordinate 372 of CAZGER010000099.1, forward strand.
CTCGTACCACTTGACCCAGACGTTCATTTTGCCGAGCTCGACGTTGCCGACGCAGTGATCGACATCGAGGATGCCGATACCGACTCCCTGTTGGTCCTCTTCCCGGTAGCCTGGGAGGAACGAGCCTTTGTAGTCGTCGCGGTTGATAAAGGAGTGGATGGTGTCGCCGTAGGTTTTGATGGCGGCCCATCGGATGGTGCCGTGCTCGTCTTGGACGGTCTTGGGCTCGAAGTAGCTTTCTGCGCCGCGCGACGTGGCCGCTTTCCAGGCCCAATCGACGTCGTCGACCTCAAAGGCGATGTCTTGGACGAAGTCGCCGTGGGCGGTGATGTTTTGAGCCTGGGGGTGTCCTGGCCTGACTGGTGCGGAGAAGACGAGGCGGACGTTGTTCTGCTCCAGGACGTAATCGACTTGGTCGCGGTTGCCTGTCTCAAGACCGCTGTACCCGGTGATGGTGAAGCCGAAGGTGTGCTGGTAGAAGTAGGCGGACTGCCTTGCGTTGTTGACGTAGTGGCGGATGTGGTCGATGCGCCTGATGGGGAAACTGTCGGTCGACAATGTTTTGCTCCTTGTCGGGATTATACGGCGCAAGCGGGCTGGAACTGGGGCCGGATCGTTTTGGGGTGTGTCGTGGTGGGGCGGCGACCGAGAATTGAGTTGTGGCCAGGGGCCGAGTGTCCCTGTTGGTTGACTCGCCGAGGTGTGTGGGGATACCATGTCGGCTCAGACGCGCCAACTTAGCTCAGTGGTAGAGCAGCTGTTTCGTAAACAGCAGGTCACCGGTTCGAATCCGGTAGTTGGCTCCAGCCCCCATATTGTCCGTTATGGACCGGGCTTTCACTTCTTGGGCGGCGCTCCTCGGTTTCGGGGTTTTCTCTTTTGGTCAGTCGGTGTCCCGCGCCTGCCTGCGCAGGGCGATCGAGTACACGGGGAAGCCTAGGGCGACGATCGCGAGGGTGAGGATGGTCGGGCCCCTTGACTCTTCGCCTGCAAGGGAGTTGCCCAGGAGGAGGAGGTTGGCGAGGATGAACACGACCGGGGGGACGGGGAACAGGGGTGTGTGGGTCGCGGGGGAGTATGGATGGTGTTCGGTCGTGCCGGCCGGCGTGAGGGGGTCTTGGAGGGAATCTGAGAGGGCTTCTGGGGCGTTTTCGGTGCGGGTGCGGCGCGACTCTCTGCGGCGGAAGACGAAGACCGCGCCGACGCTGAGGGCATAGAACGGGACGAGTCCGATGACGAAGGCGTCGGTGAGGGCGCCGAACGCCCTTGACCCGGCAAACTTCGTGGCGACGAGGACGTAGACGATCCCGAGCAGCCCTGCGAGGACGACGGCAATGTAGGGTGTTTTGAACCTAGGGTGGACTTCGGCGAGCTTGGGGGCGAACATCTTGTCCTCGGCGAGGGCGAAGAAGATGCGCGGGCTGGTGAGGACGGAGCCGTTGAGCGTTCCGAAGGTGGAGAGCATGACGGTCGTGACGATTAGGGTGAGCCCGACCGGGCCGAAGAGGGCTGTCATGACGTCGGCGGCGACACCGCCGCTGCTGGCGATCTCTGACACGGGGAGGACGGCCATGTACGCGATGTTTGCCAGGAGGTAGACGGCGATGATTGCGATCGTGCCAAAGAGGATGGACCTGGGCAAGTTTCGGCGGGGGTCGGTCATTTCGCCGCCGACATAGGAGCCGTCGGCCCATCCGTCGTACGCCCACAGGACGGCGATGAGGGCCAGTCCGAAGTGGCTCAGGGAGAAGGAGCCTTCCGGGGTTGCCGGTTGGAAGTGTCCGGCACCGTTCTGGAGGCCGATGGTGAGGGCGAGGACGATGAGGACGGCCAGTCCTCCGACCTTGGCGATGGTGGTGATGTTTTGGATCGTGGTGCCGAACTTGACGCCGACGACGTTGGCGAGCGTGACGATGACGATCGCTCCGCAGGCGAGGACGGCGGAGAGTCCGGTGAACTGCGGTGTCCCTTCTTCGATCGGGGAGAGGCGGAGGGCGTATTGTCCGAAGACAAGGGCCACGGCGCCGATGGACGAGGGTCGGATGAGGACGAGCTGCGCCCATCCAAAGACGTATGCGAGGCGGCGTCCGTAGGCTTCTCGCAGGTAGACGTAGAGCCCTCCGGAGTAGGGGTACGCGCTTCCGACCTCGCCGAGCGTGAGGCCGCCGCACAGCACGATGAGTCCGCCGACCAGCCAGACGAGGAGCATGGGGAGGGGGCCGGGCATGAGCTCGGCGATGCCGGACGGGCTTTTGAAGATGCCGGACCCGATCGTGGAGCCGACGACGATGGCAACCCCGCTCGCAAGACCGATCTGCCTGACGAGCCCTTGTTGCTGGCCACCCATGAGAGTGGTGAGACGTTACCCGAAGGGATGCGGGCCGGCGGTGTTCCGCCAGCCCGCGATTGTGCAGGCTCAGGCCGCGAGCCGGTCGTTGCCCTTGTCCGACCGGGTGTCCTCGGTCTTGAACTGGGCGATGAGGCCGGTGAGCTTTTCGGCGTAGTTGGCGAGGTCGTTCGCGCTGGCGGCGAGTTCTTCGGTCGCTGCCATTTGCTCTTCGGAAGCGGCGCTGACGTCGGAGACATCGTCGCTGACGGCGAGGATGGCTTCTTCCATTCCTCGACTGGAGGCGACGGTCTCTTCGGTGGTCGCGGCGACCTGGTTGATCGCCTCGCCCATTGCTTCGGCGAGCTGTCCGACGGTCTTGGCGTTTTCTGCGACGTCGGCGACGGGTGACTCGAGTTCTCTGACCATGCCGACGATGCCTTCGAGGGCGACTCGGGTCTCTTCGGAGAGCCTTTGTCCGGATTCGACGGCGTTGGTCGCGGCGGTCATGGCCTGGGTGGACTCTGTGACGAGGGCGCGGATCTCTCCGACGAGCCCTGCGATGTCGTGGGTGGCGACGGAGCAGCGCTCGGCGAGCTTGCGGACCTCTTCGGCGACGACGGCAAAGCCCTTGCCGTGTTCGCCTGCCCTGGCTGCCTCGATTGCGGCGTTGAGGGCGAGGAGGTTGGTCTGCTCGGCGATCTCGCTGATCGTGCCGATGATGGAATCGATGAGCTCGGACTTTCCGTGGAGGGTGGTGAGCTTTTCGGCGACCTCACCGGCGGAGGTGTTGATCTGGTCCATGCCTGCCTTGGTCGCATCGACGGCGGCGCCGCCCTTGCCCGCCTGGTTGCTGGCGGAGACGGTGGCTTGGCGGATCTCGTCGATCTTGGAGACGACGTTGGCGATCGCTCCGCCGACGCTGGAGACCTGGTTGACGATATTGGCCAGGGTCTCAGCCTGGGTCTCGTTTGCGCGGACGACCTCGGTGACCCCGTAGCGGGCCTGCTCTGCGACCTCGTTGATGGAGGTGCTTTTGTTGGCGACGCTGTGGGCGGCCTCGGCGATGCTGGTGACGGCGCTGCGGAAGTCGCTGGACATGCCCTCGACGGAGTTGCTGACGTTCCTGATCTCTGACAGGGCACTGGCGAAGTTGTTCGTGATGAGTCCGAGGGACTGGCCGATCTCGTCGTCTGTCTGGTCCGAGGGCTGGCTGGTGAGGTCGCCGGTGGCGATCCTGCGTGTCCAGTCGGCGTGGCTGCGGAGCTTTTCGATGAGGAAGCGGCAGTTTTCGGCGAGGATGCCGAGCTCGTCGTCGCTCTTGTGGGTGATCTTGACGTCCAGGCTTCCGGTGGAGACCTGTCGGAGGTCTTGGGCCATGAGTTTGACCGGGCGGCTAATGCTCCGGGCGACGATCGTGGCGACGATGACGATCACGACGGCGGTGAGGAGGATCGCGACCAGGAGCTGGACCGTGATTGCGTTGGAGGCGGCGAAGAACTCGTCCTCGTTGACGTGGACGAGGGTCGACCAGCCGAGGCCGGGGTATCCGAGGGCGCCGACGCTGTGGGCGTACCCACCGACGAGGGAGCGGCCGTCCATTTCGGTGTTGCCGGTGCCAGACTTGCCCTGAACGGCCTCTCTTGCGATGTTGTCAGAGTCAGCCTGGTTCTTGGCGAGGACGGTGTCCGGGCCGTCCTGGAACTCCTCAGTGCCCGCCTTTGCGGGGTCGTAGTGGGACAGGACGGTTCCCTTGGCGTTAATGAGGGTGATGGCGGTTGAATCGTAGCCTGCGCTCTTGAGTTCGGCAAAAGCCTCGGTGATCACGCTCTGGACCAGGGGAAGCCGCGCGAAGTTGCGCCACACGCCGATGACCTTTCCGCCGGCGTCTTTGACAGGGGCGGAGTAGGCGACGTAGGCTCCGGTCCCTCCGAAGATGCCTTGGACACTGTTGTCGATATAGGCGTCATCGACCCAGGTGCCGGTGAGGGCGTCGCTATCGACGAACTTTCCGGACATGGCGTTTTTGAACCAGGGCTCGTTGGCGTAGGACTTGGTATAGAAGCTGGAGGTGTCGACCTTTTTGCCTTCGAAGGACTTGGTGGAGACGGCTGCGACCTTGCCCTTGGTGTCGACGAGCATCATCATCTCGTAGATCGGGGTGTAGGTGGACATATAGTCGTCCATGATCCCGGAGACCTTGTTCCCGCTGCCTTTGACATACCAGGCGGCGGTGTCTTGGACGCCACGGTTCAGGCCGAACGCCTGGACGTCGCCGTATCTTTCGAACAAGTTCCGCTCGATCCTGCTCATGACCGTCATGGCTGAGGACTGTAGCAGCTTTGTCTGGTCCTGAGCGGTACGTTCTTGGGCGGATTTTGCCAGGAGACCGATGATGACTATCGGTACGAGTCCGATGAGAAGGAACAGGGTGACGATCCTGAACCCGAGCTTTTCTTTGAACATGCGCATGCGACACCAGGCCCGTGGGCCTCAATTAGGTATTCGGCACCGATCACCGGGAAAATTATGGGGATCGTCTATTTGCGGGCGGCGCTTGCGCGGAGGAGCCTTCGGACGAGGTCTTCCGGGATCGGGTTTTGGGGTGTGAACTGGATCGTGCCCTTGGAGACCTTGAACGGCGCGAGCTCTTCTTCGAAGCCTTCGGGTACGCCGGCGGGGAAGAAGGAGCAGTGGTTTTTGAAGGCGGCGAAGTAGGCGACGGGCCGTTTGAGGCGGTAGGCGGGCATGCCGTAGGATATGTGCTCTTGGATATTGGGCAGCTCGTCCAGGATGATGCGGCGGAGGTTTTGGAGGGCGGCGCGCTTTTCGGGTTCGACGGCCTGGAGGTAGTGGTCGACTGACTCGGGCTTTTGCATGGCGTTATTGGAGGGCGTACCTGATGGCGGCGCGGCAATGCACCTCGATGGTGTCGATCATCGGGACGGCGGCGGTCCTGCCGCTGAGGAGGAGGGGGATCTCTGTGCACCCAAGGATGGCGCAGTCGGCCCCTTGGGTTTTTAAGACTTCGATGATGCGGAGGTAGTTGTCGGCGGTTTTGGGGAGGAAGCAGTCGTTGGCGAACTCTTCGAAGATCGTGCGGTCGATCTCGTCCATGTCTTGTTCGGAGGGGACGATGGTCTGGACGCCGAGTTGGGCGAGCCGTCCGGCATAGAAGGGTTCGGTCATGGTGACTTTGGTGCCTAGGATGGCGGCTTTTTGCCAGCCGTTGGAGGCGACCTCGCTTGCGATCGCGTCGAGGATGGAGACGATCGGCAGGGGCTGGTCGGCTTCGAGCCTGGGTTGGAACCTGTGGAGGGTGTTGGCGCAGATGAGCAGGGCCTCTGCCCCGGCTTGGTGGAGGGCCCGGGCGGCTTGGAGGTGGTGGTCGTAACGCTGCTCCCAGTCCATCTGTTGGAAGGCAGACCATTCGGTGTTCCACAGGAGGAGGCTGGCGGTGTGTCCGGGCCGTTCCTGGGCCGCGATCTGGTTGAGGCGGGTGTAGTACTGGACCGTTGAGAGCCAGGTCGTGCCGCCGATGAGACCGAGCCTCTTCATGTCGGGCAAGTTACCCCGGTCCTGGTGTATCTTCGACACATGGACGGTGTGACGAGCGCGTTGTTGTTCCCTGGCGGCGCCAAGGAAGCGGTGGACTTTTATCTTTCGGTGTTCCCGGACTCGGAGCTCTTGCAGGAAGACGAGTATCCGGGTGAGGGGGGGCACCTGGCTTCGACGTTTAGGATCGGGCAGTCGCGGTTTTTGGCGATCAGCGGGGGGCCGGACTGCAGCTTTTCGATGGCGAGCAGCTACATGGTCGAGTGCGACACTCAGGAGGAGATCGACATGTACTGGGACCGGCTTTTGGAGGGGGGCGAGGCGCAGGCTTGCGGCTGGCTGACGGACAAGTTCGGTGTCAGTTGGCAGATCCAGCCGCGGTGCATGATGGCGATGATGGGGAGCGGCACTCCGGCGCAGAAGGCGGCGATCTTTGCGAAGATGGTCGATATGGTGAAGATGGACCTTGGCGTGATCGAGCGGGCGTTTGAAGAGGCGGGCGGCTAGGTGGACGGGCTGAAGCCTGCGTTGGTCGGCCAGTACCGCGCGGGACTAGCAGAGCTCAGGGACGCTGTGTGTGCCTGCCCAGACTCGCTTTGGACCGGCGGGGAGCACCCTCGGACCACTTGGCGGATCGCATACCACGCCTTGTTCTTTACAGACCTGTACCTGCACCAGGGGGTTGACGGGTTCAAGGAGTGGTCGAAGCACAGGGGGGACAAGGTTATCGACCTATGGGGGGAG
>CAZGER010000100.1:0-6952 GCA_964524565.1 uncultured Chthonomonas sp.
CTACCCCGGCGGCGTTGGGTGCGAAACTTTGGTGGCGCACCGCGGCGACATAGGCTATATTGGTCACGTTGTAGTCGTTGGAAATGAACGTCTCAAACGACTCTGGTGTCCAGTTCGAGCGGAACAGCTCGTTCCGTTGGTCAAAAAGCGCGGCTGCCTCGAAATCACGTTCAAGGGCCACTAAGCATTCAAAGTGAAGGTCGAATGCCTCGAACGGCAGAATCTGATGGCAAGACTCGAACTTCTGGAGCGCACGGGCATAGTCCAAATGCATCATGAAGACGACGCCCTCTTTCCAGAGCATATGCCATTCGGGGGGCTTCCTGTTCATTTCGTCCAGCGCGCGTTGCATTTCCTGCTTGTCGTGCAGCTGGGCACGGCCAGTTGCCGCAATAGTTACCAGACAAGCAATAGCGCTCCACTTTCGAATCTGTTGTCTCATTTTCGTGTCCTTACACTCAGAAATCCTTGCTTGAAGACTACTTCGCTGGCGGTTGCGCAATATGCCCCCACTCTGGCCAAAACCAGCTACCGTCTACCTGCCCGGTACTTCCATCGTCGTTACCAGAGCCGCCTGGATCGTTCGACGACCAAGCCCCGCAATCACTGTACGGAACCTTTCGCGTAGTGGATGTCTATTTCCCTCCGCCGCCCCCACCGGCAGGAGGAGCCGCAGGCGCGCCGTGCCTTGGCAGGACTTTGTCGGCACAGGCGAGGTTGTAGGACATCACCGCACTGTTGGTCGCAGACTGCACCAAGTATTCGGGGATCGCGTACTTGAGGTGGTCGTGCTGGGTGTGGTGGATGAAGTTGTAGTCCTGCTTGCCCGTTTCGAACCAGAAGAACCCAGGAACTCCGACAGCATTGAACGGGGCGTGGTCGCTTCCTCCACCGCGAGGAATCGACGGTGCGACCCTGATCTCAAACGGCATATCTGGGAAGACGCCGGCCATCGGTGCTTGGGCCTGTCTGAGCATGGCTTCCATGTCTGCGGTGCAGGTCATGCCACCTTCGTAGTTCGAGCCTCCGTCATCAACGAGCACGGCTGAGATCTTGGACATCTCGTCTTTGTGCGCCTCGACGTATGCCCGTGAACCGAACAGCCCTTGCTCCTCGCCTGTCCAGAGGATGAAGCGGATCGTTCGTTTTGGCTTTGCGCCTGCCTTTCCGAGGATCCTGGCGGCTTCGAGAGCGACCGAGATGCCGGTGCCGTTGTCGCTGGTGCCCCGGGATCCTGGGCCGTCCCAAGAGTCGAGGTGTCCGCTGACAATGACGACCTCATCGGGCTTTTCTGTGCCCTTGAACTCTGCGATCACGTTGGAGTTCTTGCGCGGGCCCTTGATGAAGTGCTGCTCCATGTTGATCTCGAGCACACAGTCGCGTTTTGCCTTGAGCGCGAGCATGATATCGTCCATGTCGGACTTGCGGACGATGACTTGGCGGAGGGTCGGCAGGTTGTCCCACTCGATCCGGTAGTTGCCGCTGGTGATGACCAGTTCGTTGCGAGATCCTGTGACGATGCCGTTGATCCCGGCGGACTCCATCGCTGTGTCCCACTCGGTTTTTTGTGCGCCCCGGGGACGGCTTGCCGCGATGACCCACGCACCTTTGAACTCGTCTTTGCGGGCGTTGAAATCCTCCATCGAGGTGGCGGCCATGACTGCCTTGCCCCTCAGCGGCCCGTCCGTGCCGGGAGTCCAGCTAGGGGAGGTGAACTCAAAATCCAGGGACCACGGGGCGACCATGCGTGCGCTTTGGGCAGCGCCGCGCTCGAACCCGACCGGCCACTCTCCCCACTGTTCGAGGTGGACGTTGGTACACCCGTACGACCTGAACTTGGCCATCGCCCAGTCCATCGACCGGTCGAGGCCGTAGGACGTGGTGAGCCTTGGCCCGATCGCGCTGACTTCTTCGAGCGTTCGCCACACCTGGCTCTGGCCCTTGCCGATCTCAATGATCCTCTTGTTCACGCCTGGGTCGCCTTGACCAAAGCTGTGGGCCGCGATGGCGCAGAGCAAGGCAGAGGCCAGACACCTGACATTCTTAAGCCGATGTTCGTTCACTCTGGGAAGTCTACACGTCCGGTGTCTCCAACGCAACACCAGGGGCCGGAACTGAACATGAACATGCATCGTCATAAGGTGGTCGGTGGGCAGACCTGGAGATATCAGAGGCATGTGTCCAATAATTGCAGGGGGCAAATTGTGAAAGCTGTCGTTGTGGGGTTGTTAGCGTGTTTGGCAGGGGTCGCGTCCGCCCAGATCGGGGCCGAACCGATCGAGGCAGTGACCTTTCCTGGCGTCAAGGGTGTCTACGTGCCGGTCCGCGAGTTAGGGAGCCGGCTGGGATGCTATGTGGGGTGGGACGCCGTGGCCCAGCGCATCACTTTGGAAGACCTGCCGGTCGATCCGGACTCTGTCCGGAGGATCTGGGACGGGACAAACATGGTGGACGTGACTTCCCTTTCCGATGTGGAAGTCAGTGCCGTTCCCGCGCCGGACAAGTCCCTCACCCTCGGTTGGCGGTCATCCAGCGTTTCGGTGGTCGTTCCGGAGAAGTGGGTCGAGATCAGCATCGACGACCAATGGCTCCGTGCATTTCAGGGAAACCGCCTTGTGATGGAGACCAACGTCAGCACAGGCAAGCCTGGGCACAGGACACCGACGGGCACGTTCAAGGCGGGGCCCGAGAAGTCGAGGATGCGCTATTCCCGGCTGTACGACAACTCCCCGATGCCGTGGGCGATCCAGATCAACGGAAACGTGTTCATCCACGGTTACAAGAGTGTTCCGCGCTACCCTGCGTCGCACGGTTGTGTGAGGATGCCTTACACCGGCAAAAACGCCGCCAAGAACCTGTTCGAGTGGATCGAGGTGGGCGTGCCGGTCAGCATCCGGACAGGATGGTCGGCCAGGGTGCTCTCTTTGGTCGAAGACTCCGACTAAGCCCGGGCGAAGCCTGGCCGAAAGAACACGGCCCTTCCCTTCCCAAGCGACAGCAGGCGCAGGAGCAGGCTCCAGGCAAACCTGGTGAGCCTGACGATCGCCTCGACTGACGTCAAGAGTGCCGCGAGGGACACGAGGACGGAAAACACCTTTGCGAACAACGCCATACCTTGAGTACGACGCGCCGGGGCGCGTGGTTGCCTGCAGCTGTGCGCACTCTCGTGGAGCTAGGTGAGGACGGTCCAGTCGCCCTTGTCCCTGTCTTCCCAGTTTCGAACGTCGTCGCTCTGGCGGGCGGGCGCGATCTGGGTGAGGTCGACGTCGCCGATCGCCATCCCGGGTTGGTCCATGGGGGTTTGTGCGACCACGCCGGATTCTGGGAACGGGGTCACGGACGGAAGCAAGACCGCAGAGCTGCCTCGTGTCGAGACGACTGGCTCTCGCCCCAAACCGCCGACGAGTGAGGCGTGCACCAGGCAGACCTGGCACTCCACCGTTCTGGCGTGGCACGCCCATCGGACTCGGTTGAACCCCCGCATGTGCTCGGTGTAGGCTGGGACGGCGACGACCGCACACCCGTGCTCGGCGAGGGCCCGGACGGAGCCAGGAAACTCAGAGTCGTAACAGACGGCAACGCCGAGGCTCGCTGTCGGGCGCAGGCCGGAGCCGGGAACCAGGCCCCATTCGGCGAGCTCCCATTGGGTGAGGACGTTCTTGTCTTGCAGCGCCACCTCTGCCTGGGTGACGGACACGGCGGAGTTGACGTACCCACGGTCTGTCTTGCGCAGGTGGGTGCCTGCAACGAGGGTGGTGGCATGGCGTCGGGCGATCTGAACGATGGAGTCGAGCCGGCGTTCGAAGCCGTCGGCTAGGAACGGTGGGATGTCGCGGCCCTGGACCTTGGGATCGAGCGAGCAGAGTTCCAGGTCGATCGATTCGGGCAGGACGACCAGCTCAGCCCCATCGTGGGCTGCGGTTGCGACGACACGGTCGATCCGGTCGATGAACTCGTCTTCGTTGGTGACCGTCTGGATCTGCCATGAAACGGCGGCTATCCTCACGGCTTCCACTCCCATACCGCGCCGCAGTTGCCAGACTCGGGGTCATCCATGTAGTTTTCGGCCACTCCACAGCTTCGCAGCCCGAGTTTTGCCAGAGGAGTGAGGGTCGGGTCAATGGTCGAGCCTTCACGAACGGATTTGAGGTACTCGCGGGGATCCTGGACCGCTGAGGCTTGAAAACCTGGCATCCGGCTGACGGTGGCGTACTTGTCCAGCCCGAGTTCATCGACGAGTCCCAGCCTGCACCGGTAGAGTCCGCGGGCGATCCCTTTGCGCCTGTGGTCCGGGTGGACGCTGACATCGATCCCGAAGAGCACCGTCCCGGCTGGATCGTGGTTGGGGAGGGATAGTCCACCGGTCACCTGCTCCCAGGGCAGATGGGAGTCCCAAGCTCTGGACGAGACGAGCATGTTCGTGCAGCTGGCAACGACTTCCCCGCTTGAGACGCAGACGAGCTGACCGGCTGCGAAGAGGCTCAGGTGCGCCTGTACATGGGAGCCGCTAAAGAGCAGGTCTTGGGGGAACGGGGGTGGGAAGCAGGCGCGTTGGAGAGCGACGACGGCGCCGATATCGCCCTGCGCTGTCCGCCGGAATTCCACGGCCCATTTTAGTCTTGATGGCTCAGATTGGAACGGGAGAGCCCTTGCGAAGTGTATAGATTGTTTTGGGGATGATCGCTCGCTACTTTCAGCCGGAATCGGAACCGGAACGTGACCCTGCATCGGGTTACCGGCTCGTTGCGACCTGCTCGATCCCAGGGATGTACGCCTGCGCGACCGTCGCCAACCGGGTGATGGTGTTCCGGGACGGTGCAGTGTCGTTTTCGACCGGGATGCAGCGGTTTGCGCTGAAGAACCGGACCGAGGGCGTGATCCAGCGGATCGCGCTGGGGCCCGACGGCGACCGGCTGTTCGTGGCGTCCGGGATCGGGATCACCGGCTTTGAGACGGGGTCGGACGAGGTGGCATGGCAGTTCCGTCCATCGAGGTTTTTGGGGTTTATGCGGAGCACGCCACTGGACATGGTGGTCTGCGACGACGGAGGTGTCCTGTTCTCGACGAGCAGCGGGGGCATCACGCGGCTTGACCGGAAGGGCAGGGTCGATTTTTCGGTGTTCGACAACGACGCTCCGCAGTCGCTTTCACGGTTTGCGGGGCAGGCGATGGTTGTTGGTGGGGACGGGCACCACGTTCACGTTTGGAGCGCAGACGACGGTTCGCGGATACGATCTGGGCTGTACAGGGGCCGGAACTACACGGTGGCGGCCAGCCACGACACGGTGGCGGTCCGGGTTCCGGGGTCGTACATGATGATCCCGCTGGACGAGTCCCGTCCGACCGTCACGATCCCGTGCGGACAGGGTTTGCCGGGGATGGCCTGGTCCGCGGACGGCAAGGCTCTGGCGACGATCCAGGAGGGCACGATCGCCGTGTTCGACCAAGAGGGGACGCAGGTTTCGAGCTTTGCTCCTGCCGGGTGCAAGGTTGTGAGTGTCGCCGCATCGCACACTGGGAACGGGTTCATCGCAGGTTGCACGAACGAGATTATTGCGACCGTGGACCACTGAGCCATCGGTCGAGCCAGTCTTTTGCGCCGGTGACCATTTCTGGGTGCCAGTCGTGCCCCCAATCGATCTCTTGGAGCTCTTTTTCACCTGCCAGGGCATTGAAGACGGCGCGGACCTGTTCTGGCTTGACGGCCGGATCGCGGAGTCCGAGTGTCAATCGGGTGGGCGCCTTGCACCTAGTGGCGAGATTGATGGTGTCGAAGTAGGCGAGCGTCGCCCGGACCTCTGCCTCGGACCGACTGCTGGCAAAGGCGACATCGGTGAGTTCCTTGAGCGGGTACCGATAGACGTTTGAACCCAGCACCCAGGGCATTCCGGCCAGGAAGGGCATATCGGCGACGACCGCTTTGACCTTGGGCTCGTAGGCTGCGAGCCAGATTGCGATCCCTCCCCCTTGGCTCATGCCTGCTGCGGCAATCTGGTTGGGATCGACCATCGGCAGGTTTTCCAAGACCTGCTGCGCGATGGCGGCATCCTGGAACATCCTGCGGAAGACCCAAGTGGACTTGTCGGCGACTCCCTCGGCGAAGTAACCCCGCTCGGGTTTGTAGTCCTCGCGGTGGAACGGCGCCTCGCCAAAAAAATTGAAGCTGAGTGAGACGTACCCTGGCCTGGTGCCGTATTCGTTGGGCAGCATCGACCACCGGGAGTAGGGGGGGAGCCAGAGGAAGCCGGGATACGGTCCCGAGCCGGTTTTGGGGACGGCGATCCACCCGTGCCGTTGGGTGCCGTCGGCTCCCTTGAAACCCAATATGAGGATTCTGTGGTCGGGCGCGACCACCGAGGCTTGCTCGCTGAGGGAGAAATCAACCGGCCTGGATTGGGCTTCTTTGAGCGTTTCCAGCCAGAAGTCGTCGAACCCGGGGGGACCGTAGGGTTCCAGTCCCGACATGGTTTAGGGGATCGCGCCGACGGCCCGCTGCTTGGCGTCCACGTGCATTCCGGTGGTCATGAGCCAGGAGATGGCCCTTTGGACCTCTTCCACCGCTCCGTCAAGGCGGATCGTCATTGTGCCGAAGCCAGCGTCCACGCTTGCTTTGAGGATCGTGACCTTGAGTTCAAAGTCTCGGCTCAGACGCCAGATCCACGGTTCCTCGACCTGCTTGTCCCTGGCGGTGATGTTGACTTCTACCGACGTCATGGTTCAAAGATCATACCGCTCTGAGGCCTGGTTTTGAACCTGAATAGGACGAAGCGAACAACATGGCGGAATAAGCCAGTACCATAGAGACAGATCCACTGCGGAGACAAGACATGGCTGACCACGTAGACGTTTTTGACACGACGCTCCGAGACGGAGAGCAGAGCCCGGGAGTCCGCCTGAACATGGCGCAGAAGCTTGAGATCGGGCAGGCGCTGGTGGAGCTGGGTGTGAACAT
>CAZGER010000101.1:0-6928 GCA_964524565.1 uncultured Chthonomonas sp.
TTTTTCGCGGACATCCTCGCCGCTGACGACGGCGATGTTGCGGAAGCCTGCCTCGCTGACGGCCTGGACGCACCATTCGACACATGTCTTGCCCTCGACGGTTGCGAGCGCTTTGCGCGGCGTGCCGATTGCGGCAGCCAGGGGGTCTGGCACGAGCCCTCCGGCGGGGATGACTACCGCCCAGTCGTCGAAAACCACATCTTCCACGCCAAATATCCGACCATGACCACGCCGTAGACGACGATGGCCTTTCGAAGCGCCTCGGACTGTACCCTGTGGGAGAGCCTGGCTGAGACGAACCCGCCGACGAGCGCGCCGGACATGAGGGCCAACGCGGCGGGGAAATCGACGAGTCCACGGCTGACGAGGACGACCGACGCACCAAAGTTGATGACCACAGCCAGCCAGTTTTTGAGGGCGTTGAGGCGGTGGATGCCTGAGTCGTCGTAGAGCGACATGACGGCGAGCATCATGATGCCCATTCCTGCCCCGAAGTAGCCGCCGTAGAGCGAAACGAGGAACTGGAGGACGATGACGACCGGTTTGGGGAGGGCTGTCTCGTGCTTTTGGGCGAAGGCCTTGATCTTGTTCTGGTAGGCGAGGACGAGGGTCGCGCCGAGGATGAGGAACGGCACTGCGATCTTGAACGCGGCCGGGGAGGTGACGACGAGGAGGACAGAGCCCAGGACGGACCCTGCGACGGTCGGCAGTAGGAGGGCCCTGAGCATCGGTTTGCACTCTTGGAAGTGCTTGTGGAACCCGAGGGCGCCGGAGGCGGACCCTGGCCAGAGGGCGACCGAGTTTGTGGCGTTCGCCCTGATCTCTGGCAGGCCGAAGGCGATGAGGGTCGGGAACGAGACGAGGGTGCCACCGCCGGCCACAGCGTTCACGGCGGATGCGACGAACCCTGCCGCGGCGATGAGCGCTAGTTGGGCTGGTTCGAGCACGTGAGCATTCTGGCAGGTGCTATATTGCCCAGGTGGGTGGGCTGGTTTCTGTGAAGCACGCGACCTTTGCCGCGGTCCTTGCCACCGTCGTGCTTTGCGCGCTCAAGACCGAGGACATCGTGCGGGTGCGTCCGGACCCGAAGGGCCGTGTCGTGGTGACCTATTGGGAGAAATGGTCGAACTTTGAGGCGGACGCGATGCGTGCGGTCGTGGACAGGTTCAACTCCAAGCAGGACAAGATTTTTGTCAAGTTTCTGAGCATCTCTGGGATCGCGGACAAGACGATGTTGGCGACATCTGGCGGCATCCCGCCGGACGTGGCGGGTCTTTTTGGCCCGAACATCGCTCAGTACGCGTTCTTCAACGCTGTGACGCCGCTGGACGAGTTCGTGGAAGAGGCTGGGATCTCGGGCAGCGACTATGTCCCGGTGTGGTGGGAAATGTGCAACTATCGTGGGCATGTATGGGCGTTGCCGAGCATGCCAGCGACGACGGCCCTGCACTACAACACGGCCATGTTGGAGGCGGCCGGGCTGGACCCTACACGCCCTCCAACGACGATCCAGGAACTGGACGCGATGGACGGGGCGATCGCGAAGAAGGACGGGAAGGGGATCCAGAAGATGGGCTTTTTGCCGATGGAGCCAGGTTGGTGGAACTGGGCTTGGGGCTACTACTTTGGGGGGAGCCTTTACGACGGCGAGGGCAGGCTGACGCTGGACAGTCCGGAGAACGTCCGTGCGTTCACGTGGATGGCGGGGTACGCAAAGAAGTACGGGACGACGAACGTGCAGACGTTCAAGCAGGGTTTTGGCGGGTTCGACTCGCCGCAGAACGCGTTTTTTGACCAGAAGCTGGCGAGCGTTTTGCAGGGTGTCTGGATGGCGAACTTTATCGGCAAGCACAGGCCGAACATGGAGTGGAAGGCGGTGCCGTTCCCTTATGACTCGGCGCGTCCGGACAGGCGCGACACGACGATGGCCGACCTGGACGTGCTTGTGATCCCGAGAGGGGCCAAGCACCCGAAAGCGGCGTTTGAGTTCATCAAGTTTGTGCAGTCGCAGGAGGGTATGGAGCTGCTTGCCCTGGGCCAGAAAAAGGACAGTGCGCTCTCGCGGACGACTCCGGGGTTTTATGAGCAGCACCCGAACCCGAACATCGAGCTGTTCCGGTCCCTTGCTGACAGTCCGAACGCTGTGCCTCCGCCGAAGATCCCGATCTGGTCGCGGTTGAACGCGGAGCTTGGGGCGGCGATCGACAAGATGAACACGGGCAAGGTGACTCCGGAAGAGGCGCTGCGCGATGTCCAGCGGCGGATGCAGCCGGTGCTGGACGAGACTTTGGCGGTGGAGAGGCTGCGCGAGCGCGGGGGTCGGGACCGGTGAGGGGGAAGGGTCCTCTGGCGGGTTTTTTGTTCGCGGCCCCGTGGCTGATCGGGTTCGGCGTTTTTTTGGTCGTGCCTTTGGCGAAAGCTTTTTATTACAGTTTTTGTGACTATTCAATTCTAAATCCACCGGTCTTTCGTGGGTTGGTGAACTACAAGAACCTGTTGCAGGACGAGCTGTTTTGGAAGAGCCTGGGGAACACGCTGTACTACGCCGTTTTTGCGATCCCTTTGGCGACGGTCACTGCGATCTTTCTGGCGCTTTTGTTGAACACGAAGGTGAAGGAGATGGCGCTGTACCGGACGGTGTTCTTTCTGCCCTCGCTGGTGCCCGCGGTCCCGGTGGCGGTGCTGTTCTTGTGGCTGTTCAATGGAGAGCAGGGGATCGTGAACCTGATTTTGGGGTTTGTGCGCGACCTTGTCGGTTCGGAGGCGCCGTTGCCCAACTGGCTGGGCGACGAGAGCCTTTCTAAGCCGGTCCTCGTATTGATGGCGATGTGGGCGGTCGGGAACCCGATGGTGATCTACCTGGCGGGGCTCCAGCAGATCCCTGGGCAGCTTTACGAGGCGGCGAACATCGACGGGGCGACACCTTGGCAGAAGACGTGGAAGGTCACTTTGCCGTTGTTGTCGCCGGTGATCCAGTTCAACGTTGTGATCGCGATGATCTCGGCTTTGCAGTACTTCACCCAGGCTTATGTGATGTTCCCTTCGGGGGCTCCGGCCAGGTCGACCTATCTGTACTCGATGTACATCTACGACTCCGCCTTTAGGGACAACCGGATGGGTTACGCCTCGGCGATGGGCTGGGTGATGTTCTTGATCATTTTGGGCCTGACGAGCCTTGCGCTCAAGTACTCGGACAAGCACGTCCATTACGGGGGCGCATAGGTGGAGGCGACAGGTTCTTTGGCCAAGCGGCGGCTGGCGGAGGTTTTGAGGATCCACGTCGTGCTGGCGGTGTTGTCGGCGGTGTTCCTTTTGCCTTTGCTGTGGATGGTGACGACGGCGTTGAAGCCTCTTGAGGAGACGATGGCCTCGCCGCCTGTCTTGGTTCCCAGCAAGATGATGTGGGGGAACTTTGCCGAGGCGTTCACGTTCAACGCCGACAAGCTGGGGTTTGTCCCGATGCTGGTTTACGGTCGCAACACCTTGCTGGTGTGCGTGCTGGTGGTGGCGGGGACCGTCGCGAGCAACGCGCTGGTCGGGTACTCGTTCGCCCGTTTGAACTGGCCGGGCCGGGATTGGGCGTTCCGCCTGACCCTGGCGACGATGATGGTGCCGTTTCCGGTGTTGATGGTGCCTTTGTTCGACCTGTTCCACACGCTTGGGTGGGTGGGGACGTTCCGTCCTTTGTGGATCCCGGCTTGGTTCGGCTCGGCGTTCAACATCTATCTGTTGCGACAGTTTTTCCGGTCGATCCCGTTCGAACTTTCGGAGGCAGCAACGATCGACGGCTGCAGCGAGTGGCAGACCTTTTGGAACGTGATCCTGCCGCTGACCAAGCCTGCCCTGGCGGTGGTGGCACTGTTCAGTTTTATGGCGGCGTGGAACGATTTTCTCGCGCCTTTGCTCTACCTGCAGGACCAGGAGACGTTCACCTTGTCGCTGGGGTTGAAGCACTATCAGTCTCAGGCGGGCGGCACTCCGTGGAACCTGCTGATGGCGGCATCGACGATGGTCGTTGCGCCGGTGATCGTGCTGTTTTTCTTCACCCAGAGGCTTTTTATCCAGGGAATCGCGGCGACCGGACTCAAAGGTTGACGCCGACCGTCATAAAGAGTGAGCCCTGCTATACTTCGGGCCGAGCAAGACAATGGGTGCCAAGCTGGAAGAACTGCTGATTTTCCCGCTCAACACGGTGTTGTTCCCGTACGCCAAGTTGCAGATGATCGTTGACGACGATCGTTTGCGGGAGATCGTCCACCACTGTCTGGCGAGCGACTCTCAGTTCGGGGTGGTTTTGGACAAGGGTGCCGGCGAGCACTATCTTGTCGGGACGCGGGCGAGGATCCTTTCTGTCCAGACATTTGACGACGGGCACATGGACATCCAGGTCGCTGGGGAGGGCAGGTTCCGGGTCAGGAAGATGAGCGAGGGGGGCGACGCCGGAGTTGGTTTGGTGGAGCCTCTGGTCGAGGCGGAGGTTGCGGACGAGCCCCGGACAGACGCGCTTGTTTACCGGATCAAAGAGTGCCTGACGGACTATGTGTCGGCGTTCTTCAGCCATGAGGACTTTCATGTGGCCGAGATCCGGCTGCCAGACGACGCGACGGCTTTGAGCTTTATCGTCGCAAACTTTTTGCAGATCGAGAACATCCAGAAGCAGGGTCTGCTGGAGACCACGGACACGGTGGAGCGCATCCGCGAGATGCTGGTGATCCTGGAACAGCACACGGACGACGCGACGACGCCGAGGCCGGTACCGTTGACGGTTTTGGACCTGGAAGAGTGGGTCAGTCCAAACTAGTCGCCATCCTGCCCTAAGTTGCCAGGTATTTGTGCCGAAAACCTTGAGTGAAGGGTCATGTTTGAACTCATCGCTCGGCTCACAGTCGCGGTCGTCCTGCTTTCGGCAGCGGGACTGACACGCAACCCCCCCATGCACTTGGCATGGCCGCCCGCCCTGGCTATCGGTGTGACGGCGTTTGTCGCGTACTGGCTGGACCTGAAGGGTCACAGGAAGGCTGGGATCGGCGGGTTTATCGCGGTCGTAGACGCGATGCTCATCAGTGTCGTCCTGAGCAGCCTGGGCGAGCTTGAGCGGTTCGGCTTTTTGACGCTGGCCCCGATGCTTTGGGCGACGGGGCGGTTCGGGTCTGACGCTGCTTCGATGGCGCCGCTGGTCGCGGCGACGGTTATGGTGGCATCGAACTTTTACAACGGGGCCGGGTTCACGGTTCCGGTGATGCTCCACACGCTCGGTGTGCTGATCGTCGGGCTTTTGACGAACCAGTCGCGGGTGGTGGTGAAGGAGACTTCGGTGACCGTTCCTGTGACCAAGGAGGTCATTATCGAGAACGCCGCGGACCCGAAGATCCGGGACTCGTACCAGTCTCTCAAGGGGCACGTCCAGGAATTGGAGAAGTCGGGCAGGCGCGACCGTCTTGCGATGCGGCTTTGGAACTCGGCCAACGACGGGGGTTCGCCCCCGATCGCGGGCATGGCTTCTCGGCTTTGTGAGGAGACGACCGTGGAGGGTGTGGTCGTGTACCGGGCGGACCCGGTGGAGAAGCGGTTTGTCGTCAAGAGCTTTGCGGGGCGCATCCCGCACGAGGCGAAGTCGGAGTCTTTGCACTGGCCGACCGACCTGGGCGACGGACAGATGCGCCACAGGCTTGAAAAGGACCTGCTTTCGCGCCGGGACAACGACCATCCGGTGCAGTGCGGCGCGACGGTCTTGAAAGACCGCGGCAAGGTTGTTGGGTTTGTCGGCGTTTTTGACCCGTCCCCGGTGACGGTGGACTCTGCGTGCCGGGAGATCCAGGAGGTTTCTGACTCGATGGGGGGTCTGCTGCGGCAGGCGCTCGACCGGGAAAACGCCAAGCGCAGGCTTCGTGAGGCGGAGATGCTTTATAGCGTGGCGGCGGTGGCGATCGGTTCTGAGAGCCGGGCGTCGTTGGTCGCCAGGGTTGTGCGCGAACTGGGCGACTCAGCCGGTTGCGACCATCTTTCGGTGGCCTTTGTTGTCGGTGAGTCCCTGGTCGGGGCCGCGACGCACGGTGTTCCTGTGCGGCTGTTGGACGACATCTCGTTCGCCTACGGGGCGGGAGTGAAGGGTTGGATCGACACTGGGTGTCCGGAGGTCTCGGCGCTGGACACGGCGCAGGACGAGCGGATCGATCGGACGGCGGCTTTGAAGGCGCGGATCGGGAGCTTTGTGATGGTGCCCATCGGTTCGGGAGACGTTGCGACGGCGGTCTTGACGGCGGCCACGCAGCAGGCAAACGGGATCGACAGCAACCAGCTGGAGACGCTCCGGATGATCGCCCACGAGTTGGGCCAGGCTCTGGCGCGGCTGGAGAACCCTGCCGATGCGAGCGGCACGATGCTCCCGGCGGAGTTTTATTCCCTGATCCGGAAAGGCGGCGCGGGCCAACTGGTGTACTTCGAGGTTCCGCGTCGGGAGAGTTTGGTGGAGGACTTCGGGGCTCCGGCGGTCGAGCAAGCGGTGAAGAAGATCGCCAACCGCATTCGGATGAAGCTGCCGAACGGGGGCGGTCTGTGCCGGAGGGACGAGGGCGATTTTGTCGCATACCTGCCAGGCACTGAGGAGGCGTTTGCGAGGCGGTGGGGCAACGATTGCGCGGCGATCGTCTCGGGCCTGGGGCTTCGGACCCCGGACGGGAGCGCGAGGCTCCCTTTGCAAATCCGGCCGAAAACGGCCCCGATCAACCGGCAAAAGAGCCAGGTTTCCACATGATTCGGGAAAAAACCACAAGATATGGCACCATTGCCAGTTCACAACCGACCCTTGGTTGCGCTAGAGTGAGAGTCAGGCGGTCGCACTCGCGCACCAGGTGTGGGGGGCGATTGTGAGACCGCCCACTTGTTTGGATTTTGCCACCAGACCTTTGCGGGGCCGGCATGGGCCCCA
>CAZGER010000102.1:0-6883 GCA_964524565.1 uncultured Chthonomonas sp.
TGGCGACGAGGGTGGGGATCCCGATTCCCAGGTTGACGTAGAACCCGTCTTTGAGCTCTTTTGCGGCGCGCATCGCCATTTGGTCCCTGGTGAGAGGCATGGTCGCAGTTTACACCGGCCCTGGGGCGGTGCCAGCGGCCTTTGGAGCGGGGTGGGCGAGATTGGAACGGCCCTTGATGCGGTGATGTTCTATCATAGAGTCCCGCTTTGAGCCGGGTAGACAGACATGAGCAACATCGACGAATCCGCAGAAGAAGGGTTGGAAACCCCGGCTGCCGGAACAAGCGCACCGGCGGTGGTCGGCAAAAGGAACCTTGCCCAGAACCTAAACCTTGCGACGATCGTGCTTGCGTTCGTCGGTGTGTTCATTTCCGGCGTGCTTTCGTTCGCCCACTGGAAGCTGCTCGTCCCTCCTTGTTTGAGCGACGATGTCTCTGAGTGCACGGCGGTGATTTTTAGCAAGTACGGCTACATGTTCGGGGTGCCGGTCGCTTACTATGGGTTGGTGGGGTACCTGGTGCTGCTTGGTCTGGGGCTGGCGCGGGTGCTGTCGGTCGGTCGGAGGTGGAGCAGGCTGGCGCTGGTCTCTGGCTTTCTGACCTTTGTGTTCGCGATCTATTCTGTGTACCTTCAGATCATATCTTTGAACGAACTCGGTGCCAAGTGCGCTTGGTGCATCGCTTCGGCGCTGACGATGACGGTGACGTTCTTGGTCACGGCGTACATGGCCCAGCAGAAGCCGCCGACCGAGCCTGGGACGATCAAGGTGGACATGACTTGGTCGATGGCGGCGGCGGTGGTATCGATGGGTCTTGTCGGTTGGCAGGCCGGTTCGATGCAGGCGGCGCTGCCGGCGGGGTCTGAGGACATCCAGGTGAAAGGCAAGCAGATGTCCGACCTGTTGCCGATCGACGCCAAGGTGCGGGGCAAGGCAGACGCGAGGGTGGCTGTCTTGGAGTTTGCCGACGTGAACTGCGGGAGCTGCCGGGCGCAGTCGCCGATGATGCACAAGATCTACGATAAGTACAACGGTCGGCTCAAGTGGGCTTACCGGCACTATCCGCTTTACACGATCACGGGCCACGAGACTTCGTTGCTGGCCGGGTTCATCATGGAGTTTGCGGCTTCCAAGGGCAAGTTCTGGGAGTATCTGGACACTTCATTTTCCCAGGCGAACGAGGGTCGGGTGAAGAGCGAGGAAGGGCTTTATGCGATCGCTTCGGAGGTCGGTTTGGATGTTGAGGAACTGAAGACGGCGTTCAAGGAGGAGACCGAGATGCAGGACGGGCCGTACTTGAACAGTCTGACGGAGGACTTTTCTTTGGCGATGAACACGTTGAAAGTGACGGGGACCCCGACGTTCATTTTGATCGCGGAGGGCCGGGATCCGGAGGTGGTCTCGATCGCGAACCTGGAGTCTGTCCTTAAGCGCGGTGAATACGCGTCTTTGCTCAAGTGAACACGGCGACCCGGCGCAAGACTTACTGTGTCGCCATGTCTGGCGGGGTGGACAGCTCGGTCGTGCCGCACCTGCTCAAGAGCCGTGGGCACGACGTTGTCGGGGTGACGATGCAGATCTGGCAGGAGAGCCAGAAGGATCCCCGGCACGCTGGTTGTTGCAGCCTGGGAGCAGTGGAGGACGCGAGGCGGGTGGCTCGGATCTTGGACATCCCGCACTACGTGATCAACTTTAAGGACGAGTTCAAGCAGACCGTCATTGACGAGTTTGTCGACGAGTACTTGGCGGGTCGGACCCCGAACCCGTGCGTGACGTGCAACCGCAGGCTGAAGTTCGACGCGTTGCTTTCGACGATGAAGAAGCTGGGTTGCGACGTCCTGGCGACCGGTCACTATGCGAGGGTGAGGCGGGACAACCGTTTGGGCCGGTACCGGCTGATGAGGTCGCTGGGGGGGCACAAGGACCAGAGCTACGTCCTGTACGGCACGACCCAGGAGCAGCTCGCCCAGGTGGCGTTTCCGCTTGGGGACACGGGCAACAAGGCCGAGGTGAGGCGGATCGCGGCGGAGATCGGCCTGCCGGTGGCGATGAAGCCGGACTCTCAGGAGATCTGTTTTGTCAGCGAGGCGGGCGGCTACAGGGAGTTTTTGCGGAAGGTGCGTCCGGACTCGTTCGAGGAGGGGGAGTTGGTGACGACGGGCGGGAAGGTGATCGGTCGGCACGACGGGGTGGCGGGCTTTACGGTCGGCCAGAGACGTGGGATCGGGGTGGCGACAGGGTCGCCGATGTACGTGGTGGGTCTGGAGCCCTCGGCGAACCGTGTGATCGTGGGCGAGGACGAGGACCTGATGGCCAGCGAGGTCGAGGTGAGTGAGCCGGTGTGGGGCGCTTATGGCGAGGTGGAGGGTCCGATGCGGGTGAAGGCGAAGATCCGCTACAACATGGTGGCTCTGCCAGCGACCCTTTTTGGGGGCAGTCGGCCCCGGATCGTGTTCGACAGGCCGGTGCGGGCGGTGACCCCTGGCCAGATAATTGTCGCTTATCGCGGCGAGACGGTTGTCTGTGGTGGCAAAATCCCTTAGTCGATGCTGAATTTTCTTGTCGGGTTCACGGTTTTCTTGGCGTTTCTGCTGATTTTGAGCGTCGTTTTTATGGCCAGGATGGCTCGCGACCTTTCGAAGAGCCTGACGGAGTTGACTGGGCGGATCGACAAGCTGACCTCGCGGGTCGCCGACCAGGCGCGGGAGATCGAGGAGCTGCGTGCCGATGTTCGGCGCATGAACGTTGACCCGGTCCAGAGCGTCACAAAGGTTGTCAACGACTGGAGATCGAAGGGGCCTCTTGCGGCGCTGGGTCTCGTTGCCTCACGGCTGGTTCAGATATACTTTGTCAAGAGACGGCGGTCGGGCCTTGGTTCGAGCAGAGCCCAAAAGGAGCTTCCGAACCGTCGCGGACAGGAGAACTAACATGAGCGGATCAGAAGACAGGAATTCATTGGTTTACTTGCTTGCAGGTTTTGGCCTGGGTGCCCTACTGGGTGCGATCGCTGGGCTTTTGTTCGCTCCGAAGGCGGGCAGCGAGACCAGGGAAGAGCTGGCTGAAAAGCTGAAAGAGGCGAAAGAGAAGTCTGAAGCCTGGATCAGTGAGCAGCGAGCCAAGCGTGCGGTGAAGAACGCCGACGCTGCCGAGATCGGGGCTTAACGCATAATAGGCCTTAGATGGCCAGTTGGAGAATTCTGCTATGGGTGGCGGTTTGCGCAGCCCTTGGCTTTTTATGGGCGGTCCGCGGCGTGCTCATGCCGTTTGCGCTGGCTTGGCTGGTCGCCATCTTCCTTGAGCCGGCGGTTCGGGGGCTGGGTCGGTTGGGGGTCAAGCGGCCGATCGCGGTGGGGGCGATCACTTTGGTCTTCTTTGGTTCTGTCGTGGGGATCCTCGCGTGGCTGACACCGAAGGTGGGGCGGCAGGTTGACCAGCTACGGGGCTCTGTCCAGACGTTCAGCACGAGGTTGAGCGAGGAGTCTGCCGACGACAATCCTTGGGTCCGGTGGAACCCTGCGGTCTTGGCGCGTCCGGCTGGGCCGCTGGGGACGGTGGACGAGTACCTCACCGCGTACCGTCCGACGTTGGAGCAGTTTGGTCTCCCGACGACGCGGCGGGCCTTCACAGCCCAGTTCGTCGATCCTCATCGGGACGACATCAGCAAGAGCCTTCAGGGTGCGTTCAACCGGTTCGTCTCGTTTTTGGGCGGGGCTGCCAGCCAGGTCGTCCTGCTTTGTTTCACGCCTTTGTTCGCGATCTTTTTGATGATCGACCTGGACAGTTTTCGGCGGAAGGCGATCAACTGGATCCCGCCAGCGATCCGGCGTTCGACGGCGGTGCTGCTGGACGAGGTGGGGGACGTGTTCCAGAACTACGTCCGTGGCGTGAGCATCAACATTTCGCTCTATGTGGTGGCGCAGATGGTGGTGCTGAGCCTGGTGGGTGCGCCTTACTCGTTGCTGTTCGCGTTCTTTGCCGGGGCGCTTTACTTGATCCCGAACATTGGTGGGATGATCAGCATGGTGACGATCGGTCTGGTCACGGGCTTTTCTGGGGTGAGGTCGAACTGGTTTATGGAGTTCCCGAACTCGTGGGTGCTGGCGGTGACGGTGGCGATCGCGTTCACTGTGGTCACGACGACCTGGGACATGTTGGTGACTCCGCGCGTGGTGGGCAAATCTGTGAAGCTGCACCCGTTTTTTGGGATGTTCGTCGTGTTTTGCGGCGGGGCGTTGTTCGGCCTGATCGGGATGATGCTGGCCTATCCGGTGGCTGGTGTTTTGAAGCTGTTGTTGGAGCGGATCTTGAAAGTGACGCACCAGCAGGCGGTGGCGACGTTCGCTCTGCCGGAGGTGCCGCTCCGGCACAGGCAGGAGGCGGGTTGAGCGCGGCCCTTGGGACGATATGACGCTCTTGGCAGCAGCCCTGGCGCTTGATGCGTCGTACAAATTCTCGCCTTCGACAAAGGTGGAGTACCGGGTGAAGGTTGCCTATGACGGGTTTTTGCCATTGCTCGGTGGGAACGAGGGGAAGGCGGTTGTCGACCTTTTGGTCAAAGTCGAGGGTTTGGAGCCGAAGACTTGGCAGAGGGCGGCTTGTGAGCTGACCGAGTTCGGGATGACCTTCAACGATGCGAAGATCCCTTTGGGGATCGAGGACGCGAAGCCGTTTTTTCCGCGGACGACTGTCTCGGTGGACAAGTTTGGGACGGTCCAGGAGTCGGACGCGCCGAACCTGAAGGTGCCTGTCCGGTTGCCGGGGTTGGACGTCCAGCGGTTTCCAGACGTGACGTTTTTGCCGGTGACGCTGCCTTCGGGCGGGCTCGTGGTCGGGAGGCCGTGGACGTTCCAGAAGGCATTTTCCGGCTCTCCGATGCACTATGAGTGCGCGGTTGTGCGGTTGGACGGGCAGGTTGCAACGATCTCATTGAAGGTGCGGCAGAACTGGTCGGGATTTGAGAACGAGGCGGTGGAGGAGGTCGGCTCGGTGGCTGAGGCGGTCTCACGGACCGAGACGCAGACGATCGGGAGCGGCACTGTCGTTTTTGACTCAGGGCGCGGGTTGGTGAGCTCGTTGCGGCTGGTCTCGAACTCTGAGACCAAGGTGACAGACATCAAATCCGGCAAGGTGACGGTCCGGAAGCTGGCGAGCGAGGTGTCTTCGGACCTTGTGGCGCCGGTTCCCCGGACGGTGGTCGCTCCACCACGGGCGGGGCTGTGGGGGGTCGTTGACAGGGCTGTCAAGACGGGGCGAGGGATGTGGGAGACGGGGTCGGCGTGGGTTTCTACGGCGAGGCTCTTTTTGGTGTACGGTCTGCGGACCCTGCCTGGGATCGGGGGGCTTTTGCCGCAGATACCCTGGTTGGGTGGCGGCAGGTAAAAACCGGCTATGGACCCAGCTGACCGGGCGGCGTTTTTGCGGCGGGAGATCGAGCGGCACAACCGGTTGTACTACGAGCTGGAGAAGCCTGAGATCAGCGATTCGGAGTGGGACGCGATGTTCCGCGAGTTGGTGGGAATCGAGGAGTCGCACCCTGAACTTCGGGCACCGGACAGTCCGACGCAGAGGGTGGGGGCTCCGCCTGCCGGTGGGTTTGAGGAGCACAGGCACGGGGTGCCGATGCTTTCGTTGGACAACGCCTTTGGCGACGAGGAGACCGTTGCTTTTGACGAGCGGGTCCGGAAGGGCCTTGGGGCAGAGGAGGTCGAGTATTTCGTCGAGCTGAAGTACGACGGTCTGTCGCTTTCATTGACCTATGTGGACGGTCTGCTGGAACTGGCGACGACCCGGGGGGACGGGACTGCGGGAGAGGTGGTGACGGCGAACGCCAGGACGATCATGGACATCCCGCTGAGGCTTTCTGGAAACGCGCCGGGCAGGATGGAGGTGAGGGGGGAGGTGCTGATGAGGCTGGACACGTTCGCACGGTTGAACCGCGAGCGTCTGGAGGCGGGGAAGCAGGCTTTTGTCAACCCGAGGAACGCGGCGGCGGGCGGTATGCGCCAACTGGACAGTCGGTTGACGGCGGAGCGGAAGCTGAGCTTTTTTGCGTACGGACTGGGTTTGGTCGAGGAGCAGTCGATGGTGCCGGGCACTCAGTCTGGGATTGCGGAGTGGCTGGAGGGGATGGGTTTTCCGAAGTTGCCAGCGCGGTTTGTCTGCCGGGGTGCGGACGGGTTGGTCGAGGTCTCGCACAAGGTCCAGGAGATGCGGGCTTCGTTGCCGTTTGGGATCGACGGGTGCGTGGCGAAGGTTGATTCTGTGCCGTTACAGTCCGAGCTGGGTTCAACCTCGCGGGGGCCTCGTTGGGCGGTGGCGGTGAAGTTCCCGAGCGAGCAGGCGATGACTGTTCTTGTTGACGTGACGTGGCAGGTCGGTCGAACCGGTGTGGTGACGCCGGTCGCGGAGCTCGAGCCGGTATTTGTGGGAGGGGTGACGGTGAGCCGTGCGACCCTTCACAACGCGCAGGAGACGTCTCGGAAGGACGTTCGGGCGGGGGACACGGTGATCGTTCAGCGGGCGGGGGACGTGATCCCTGAGGTGGTCGGTCCGGTGCTGGAGAAGCGTCCGGCGGGGGCGGTGCCGATCGTTGTCCCTGAGTCGTGCCCGGACTGCGGGACCCGTTTGGTTTCGGAGGAGGGCTATGTGGCTGTGCGGTGTCCCAACAAGCGGGGGTGTTCGAGCCAGGTGGCGAGCAAGATCATCCATTTTGCCGGTCGCAAGGCGATGGACATCGAAGGGCTGGGTGAGAAGCAGGTTTTGCGGTACATCGAGCTGGGGTGGCTGACCGACCTGCCTTCGGTCTACGGGCTGGAGTCGAAGCGGGAGGAGATGCAGGGTCTTGACCGGATGGGTGAACAGTCGACGGAGAACCTGCTTGCGGCG
>CAZGER010000103.1:0-4283 GCA_964524565.1 uncultured Chthonomonas sp.
GCCGATAACTTTATTGGGATGAGGGCGATGACCGTTGGGCAACGTTCGCCTTCACAAGTGCCGAGGCACGGGAGGGTTCTGGATGGAACCGGGTAACGAACAGAAACAAATTCAAGAGATCAATCAGCTTAAGGGGCAGTTGGCGGCTTGGCGATGGGGCCTTTTCGCGACGACGCTCCTTGTCGTTGTTGTGACGATTGCCACCGTCAACTCTGCTTTCCGCGGTCTTGTGGACCGTGGTCCGAAGCAGGACAAGTTTGTCAACGAGCTCCGGACGGGGCTTGAGAAGGACATTGTCCCGCTGGTGGAGGACATGGCGCGCCAGACGCTGGGCGAAGTCCAGCCTGAGGTGAACGCGGCGATCCAGCAGGTGAACAACCGATTGCCGGAGGTCGCACAGGCGACGCTCGACGAGCTTGACAAGCTTCAGGAGAACCTTCCGAAGCGAGGCGAGGCCGTTTTGAGCAAGACGTTTGCGGCGATGCTCGTGAAGAAGGAAGAAGAGCTCCAGAAGATGTTCCCGGAGGCTACCGAGGAGCAGATCGAGCGTCTTTTGACGAACCTTGGCGAGAGTTCAGGCGAGCAGGCATCGGCGGCTGCGGTGGAGCTATTTGGGCACCATCACGACGCTTTGATGAAGATCCACGACAACTTGGAGGCGATCCGCCAGAAAGAGGCAGCCAGCCTTGCGAAAGTGGACCCGAGCTGGGAGATGGGTCTGCTTGTGATCGACCTGTTCCGTGAGGACCTGCAGAGGCAGCGCCCGGACAAGGACACGTTTGTGGCTTCTGAGACATCTGATGTGAAGGCGGCCAAGACAGTGAAGAAGGAGAAGAAGTAAGTGGCAGCACGACAGACGAAGAAGCAGAAGGACGAGGCAGCGCAGATGTACCGGGAGTACGTCCAGACCGAACTGGTGGCGACTCAGCAGGCGCTGAAGAACACCCAGATCTACGGTTCGTTGGTCGTCTTTGGTGTGATGTGCGTCCTGTTCTCGATCGCAAACGGGTTTGCGAACAACCTTGAGCCGAAGAACGCCGCGACGATCGCCAAGGGCGTCGTCGCCCAGAACCTCGAGTCTGGCCAGGCCGAGATCAGCAACTATCTGCGCACAGAGATCCCTTCGTTGATCTCGTCGGCGCCGGACTATGCGAAGAGCCAGCTTCCGGTTTACCGGGAGAACGTGGAATCGACGCTTGAGACCGAGTTCGAGAAGCTGGCATCGGAAAGTTCCGACGCTCTGGACCAGGCGCTGACCGCGTTCTTGCTTGAGAACGAGGACCAGTTCAAGACGATCATCCTTGCCGGTCAGGACAAGGAGACGACGGACGAGGTCGCCCGGAACATGAAAGACATGTTCCTTGTGTACCTGACTGAGCCGCACGGTGAGTCTGAGTCGATCCAGGAGAAGCTTGACAAGAGCCTTTCCGCCCTGAAGGAGATCGAGACCAAGACGACGAGGCTGGCGAAGGGTTCGAACCTTGACCCGGTCGAGAAGAAGACCAGGAGGGCTATCGCCTGCCTGTTCAACACGATCGACCAGAACAAGGACGCTTGGAACCTGCCTTCGCAGGAGGCCATCCAGTCGACTCTGGCCGAGGGTCTTGAAGCCGGTAACGCGGCTGTCCCGCGGTAAGGGTAGGCAAAAACAGGACGGCCCGGCACCTATGGGTGCCGGGCCGTTTGCTTTGCGCGGCTAGTCGACGCGCTCGAGGGTGACTTTGGCGTTGGCCGGGGGCATCATGTCGACGAACTGTACGTTCTGGTACTGGTAGTCGGCCTTGACCAGGTTGCCGTCGGTCTTGTCCATCCATGCCGTGCCCATCATGCTGAACCCACCTGGCTGGTCCTCGGCGTAGATGTGCTCGACCTTGTAGCAGTCGTACTTGCCGATTCTCTCTTCGCCCAGGATCTTGAACCTGGCTTTGGCGACTGGGAGTTTCTTTTCGGTGTCTCCTTTGAAGTCGTAGTCCCAGGGTTTGTCGATGGTGGCTTTGCCGGGGTAGATGAAGGTGTTCATCTGCTGGACGCGGAGGCCGGGGGAGCTGGGGCCGGCTTCTGTGCGGCTTTTGATGACGCCGTTGAGGGCGAAGACGGTCGTGACGACCTGGGACATGGTGCCGTCGTCGGGGGGAGCGCCGAGGTCCTGTCCGTTCATGCTGATGGAGAAGTCGGAACTGGTGGCGTCGGTCGTGGCGGTTTCCTTATCGACCTTGGTGACCTTGTTCGTGTTCTTCATGTTGATGAGGAGGTCGATGGCCTGTCCACCTTGGTCCATCGTCATCGCTATGGTCATTTTGTAGGTCTGGGTCGTGCCGACCTTGGGTTGCCATGCGAAGGCTACTTCTTGCGGCGTTTGGGCCAGGGCGACTGCTAACAGGAAAGGAGTGGCAAGCATTTCAAGAAGTTAGTACGAGCGGGATCCGGCTTAGGTTCCATCGGCGGTGGTCCTCACCTGTGCGGAGTAGGTCGGTGGCGGGACCTCCTTGGCCGGATCTTTCTCGTAGTTCTCGGGGTTCTTGACCCAGCGGTCGAGCCACGCGACCCACCTTGCCCACATATCCAGGCGGGTTTGTTTGGCGATCTGGCCGTGGTCCTCGTAGGGGTACATGTACATGGCGGACGGCTTACCGAGGGCTTCGAGCGCCTGGAACATGCGGCGGGTGTGGGAGGGGTCTGTGCCCATGTTTTGGTCTTCCATGCCGTGGTACATGAGCAGGGCGCCGGTCATGCGGTCGGCGTTGAGGAGGGCGGAGACCTCTTCGTACATCGGTTTAGCCTGCCAGAGCTGCCTTGGCTCGCTCTGGAAGCCGAACGGTGTGAACGAGCGGTTGTAGTTGCCGTCGCCGGCGATCCCGGCCTTGAAGAAGGTCGTGTTGATGAGGGCGTTGGCGGTGCTGAACGCGCCGTATGAGTGGCCGCCGATCGCGAGCTTGGTGCGGTCGATGTATCCGGCGGCGTCCAGGGCGTCGATTGTTGCGGTGAGGTTCATCCGCAGCTGGTGGACGTAGTAGTCGTTCGGGGCCGTCGTAGGGCCGACGATGGGGCAGTCGTTGTCGACGAAGGCGTAGCCTTCCCGGAGGAGAATCTCGGGGGAGGACGCTCGGACGGTGCGGAAGAGGTTTTTGTTGAGGGTGCGGTCCGACCTGTCGTAGGCGGCCTGGTTTTCAAACTCGGACGGATAGAACCAGAAGAAGGCCGGGTTCTTTCCGATCGATCCTGCGGGGAGAGTGATCCGGACGTTGAACTTGAATCCGTCGGCCCGGGTGACGACGAGGGTCTCTCGCCTTGCCTGGGTGATGTCGGGGAGGTGGTCCTCGTTCTTGGTGAGTTGTGACGAGGAGCCTTTTTGGGTGTCGCGCAGGTGCATTTGGGGGACATCTTTGGGTGTCTGCCTGGTGACGAGAAGGCGTGAGGCGTCTTGGTCCAGGACCTGGGCGGTCTCGTAGGCGTCGGCCGGGCTTTCAAAGACGCGCTTGGTCTGACCGCTCGCGAGGTTGATCCGGTCGAGGAACGGTCGAGGGGCGTTTTTGACCGGGTCTTTGTCGTAGGTTGTCCCGGCGAGAAAGGCGGACTGGGAGTCGGCGGACATTCTGACGACGGTGCCTCCCGCGGGGGTTGCGGTCGTGGTCAGGTTGCCGGGGTTGGTGTAGAAGTCGTCAGCAGGGTACTCGACCAGTTTGTGGGCGGTCGGGGACTCGCTTGGCTTGACCCAGGAGACAGTCCGTTTGCCACCGATGGTCTGGGTGACGAAGTAGGTTTGGCCGTCGGCGCCGAGCTGGGCAGAGGAGACCTGGGTCTCAGAGCTCCAGACGGTGCGTTTGTCGGTCTCGGCGTAGGGTGCGTTCCATTCGACGATCTGGTCTTTGCGCTTGGCGGTGGTGTCCGGTTTGCCGTCGGAGGTTTTGGGGACCGGTTCCAGTTGAAGGAAGAGGAGTTTGCCACCGAATGGGTGCCAAGCGAGGTTTCGGGGCCGGTCACTGGTGGTCGGCTGGCCTTGTTGTCCCCTGCCGCCGGGTCGCTGCTGCTCTTCAGCCTGGGCAGCGGGGCGGGGCTCGCTGACGACGTACACCTCTTTGCCGGAGGGGTCGATGACGGAGACCTTGCGGGGGAAGGACGAAGCTGGCTGGAGGTAGGAGAAGGGTTTGAGCGTCTGGGTGACGATGAACCCGGTTCCTGACGGGTCGGGAACTACGGCGGTGACCATCGATTCTTGTCCGACGAGGGTCTGCCTGTTGGTGTCGGTGTCGAGGAATTCGCAGAGCTTCGGCTCCGACAAGCCG
>CAZGER010000103.1:4293-6654 GCA_964524565.1 uncultured Chthonomonas sp.
ACGGCTATCTGGCCGGTGAGGACTGTCGGGAGGAACGCCTGGTCGAAGGGGGTGTCGAGGAGGCTGGCGTAGGTGCGCAAAGACTCTGCCTTGTTGTCGCTGACCCGGGTGACGGGGCCCCCGGCGACCTGGGGCGGGGCGCTGGGCTTGTAGGCGGTTTGGGCGACGTAGACGACGCGTCGGCTGTCGCCGAGCCATTGGACGGATCGGGAGGCTGGGGTGTTGACGGCTCCGCCGACGAGCCTTGTGCGTCCGGTGGCGAGTTCGTAGACGGCGATGCGCACGGAATCCTGGTGAATGGCGAGGAACGCGATCTTGGCGCCATCTGGCGACCAAGCCCCGCCGGTGAGGGTGTAAGGGGAGGTGAGCGGCTTGATTGCGCCGGTTTGGAGGTCCATGAGGGAATAGGCGGCGACCGGTCTGGTGACGAGGGAGCGGGCGATGCCTCCAGACAGAACGATGTCGATGCCGGCCATGTTGACGTGGGGTCTGGCGAGGAGGTCGATCTCTGGCAGGGCGACGGCCTTTCGAACGAGCATAAGGGTGCCTTGGGGGTTGGTGTCGCCGGAGGTGACGTTGTCCTCCCAGGGGGCGAGGACAGCCTGCTCGATGTTCATGGGTGGCCGTTGGTAGGTTTCGGCGGCGAGGACGGCAAGGTTCGCCTTTGGATCACTTGCTGGGGAGAGGCCGGACACTGAAAGGAGGGCCAGCGCGGTGATGGAACGCATGGGGCTACGCTACCCAAAGTGGGGGCACGATGTGATGAACAAAAACACCCGGTCCGCTGGTTTGCGGGCCGGGCGTTTGGTCTGCCGGGTGGTCAGTCGTCGATCTTGAAGGTGACGATCTGGTAGCCG
Source organism: uncultured Chthonomonas sp. (assembly GCA_964524565.1). Lineage (GTDB taxonomy): Bacteria > Armatimonadota > Fimbriimonadia > Fimbriimonadales > Fimbriimonadaceae > UphvI-Ar2. The sequence continues at coordinate 5,151 of CAZGER010000103.1, forward strand.
CGGCGTCCCCTTTCGAGGCCGTAGTAGTGCCGGGAGGTGGTCCGGCGGTTCCACGGGTCGCGGTATTCGTGGTCGGCGACGACAGTCGCACGGTTGCCGTGGTAGCGGACGTCGCGGACCCTGTAGTCGGTGGTGTAGGTGCCTTCGATGAGGTCACGCATGAGGTCGTAGAAGTCGTCGCCGCTGATCCTGTACTGGGCGAAGCGGTCGACTTCGATGTTCACGTAGTCGCGGGACGGCACGAGGTCGGAGATGGCTCGGACGTGGCCCGACCGGAAGGCCTCGTAGATGTCGCTGACGGCCCTATCGAGGTCGCGTTGGTCGTTGCGGTAGTCGTTGTTGTTGCCGTAGCCCCAGGGGTCGTAGTTGCCCCATCCGTTGTTGGGCCGCCAGGAATATCGGTTGCCGACGCCCCACTCGAAGACGGTGCTGCAACCGATCTGGATGCGGACCAGGCTGACGTACGCCGGGAGGTGGGGGTAGAAGTACCACGGTGACGGCGCGCAGTTGTTGATGTAGTTGAACGAGTAGTAGGGGTACCAGAAGTTGTCGTCGCGCCAGCCGTTGTTGTACTGGTGGTAGCCGGACCGGTAGCTGTTGTTGCTATAGCTGCGTCCGGTTCGGTTGGCCTCACCGTGCGCCTCGCTGCTGATGCGGGAGTCCGACCTGAGGACAGGTGGCGGGGGGACGTTGCCTGGGGCGCGGTTTGAGCTGCCGACCTGGTTGTTGTTGCCGCCGTAGTTGACCTTGCCGGAGTTGGACGATTCGTTTCTGCCGCGACCAAGCAGGGGCGGCTGAGACTGGGTCTGGCCGTTGCTGTTGCCGCGCACGGGGGGTTGGGCCTGACCGGAGTTTCCGCCGGAGTTCCCGCGGCCGCCTCCTTGGAGGCCCCCGCTGTTGGACTGGCCGGAGTTTCCGCCGTTGTTGTTGCCGCGAACGGGTGGTGGGGGAGTCCTTCCGCCGCCGCCAGAGTTGCCGGACCCGCCCGAGTTACCGGAGTTGCCGGAGTTTCCGGACCCACCGGAGTTTCCGGAGTTGCCAGAACCGCCGCCGTTGCCCTTTCCGCCCTTGCCGAGCAGTCCGCCGTCTTGGGCGAACGAGGTCACGCTGAGGGCCATGAAGGCCGCGACGAACAGTGGTAGGAATCTCTTCATTGATGTTTTCCTTTTATTACTCTACTCGACGGTCGGGTTGGGCGCAAGTTTCATGCCTTGGACGCGTGGTCCCGGTTTTGGGTTCGACGCTCTTGGGTGGGACGGGACCGGGGGGTACAACCGTTCGCTATGGGATTCTGGTTGATGAAGTCGGAGCCTTCGACATACGGGATCGACGATCTGATCAGAAAGGGCGGGCCGGACATCTGGGAGGGGTGCCGGAACTACACGGTCAGGAACTTTTTTCGCGACCGGATGGCGGTCGGTGACCTGGCGTTTTTTTACCATTCCGTCTGCGACCCTGCGGGGATCGTCGGGGTGATGCGGATCGTGAGCGAGGCGTACCCGGA
>CAZGER010000104.1:0-6647 GCA_964524565.1 uncultured Chthonomonas sp.
CTTCGCCACAGGCAGGCGGCGGCAGGGACGAGGGCGAGCATCGACACCGGCTCTGGAACCGCAGTGAGCGTGGCATCGTCCACAAAGCCCAGGCCCGAGCCAAGGTTCGCGTTGATGAACGCGACCTCGAACGTCAGCCACTGGGTGCCGGAGAGCATGTTCGCTGTGACGGAGATGTTCTGCCACGAGCCGAGCGAGCTGTCCATGACCAGCACCTGCGTGTTGCTGGCTGAGTGGCCTGTCCAGAACGGGCTGGAGCCGTACTGTTTGAGCGACAAGAAGGCTGTCGGTGCGGTCGCCCCCTGGACGTCCGTGTTGAAGAACGCGCTGGCGGTGAAGGCGGTCGTCCCGTTGGCGATCTGGGTGGCGACGTTGACGATCTGGACGGTCTGCGAACTGTGGTCGCCCGAGTTGGGCACCGCGAGCATCTGGTTGCCCTGGAAGGGTGTGACACCGCTCGTGCCTGTGCTGAGAAACCCGAACTCTGTGCCCCATGAGCCAGTCGTCCATGTTCCTGGGACGGTGCCGAACCCGACGAGCGGGCCGACCTCGAAGCCGCCGTCGACCAGCTGGGCGCGCCCCATCGATGGCGCCATGACCGCTAGGCTGAGGAGCAGTGCTGTGTGCTTGTGTTTCATTGTGAGTTGCCTCACCGCACATTCTCATCCGGGCACGGGGCTGCGTTCTGTGACAGATGTCACAAAACGCACAGGTCTGGCAATGGTCACTCCCGGGTACCTGGGCGTGGTCAGGCTAAGGAATCATCCTGGCTCCGGCCATGCCCGAACTCTCGTTTGCCGAACAGCCAGAACAGGGCTGGCGTGACGATCTGGTCGAGGAAGGTGCTGGAGACCAGACCCCCGAGGATCACGACCGCGATCGGCTGAAGGAGCTCTTTGCCCGGTTCTCCCCGCGAAAGGGCGAGAGGAAGCAGGCCAAGGGCGGCGGCGAGCGCGGTCATGAGCACGGGCGAGAGTCTTTCCAGGGTACCGCGGACGATCATGTCCTGGCTGAACGCCTCGCCCTCCTCGTTCATCAGGTGGACGTAGTGCGAGAGCATCATGATCCCGTTGCGGGTGGCGATCCCGAACAGGGTGATGAACCCGACCAGCGAGGCGACCGAGAGCACCCCGCCAGTCAAGTACACGGCCACGACGCCACCCACGAGGGCCAGGGGCAGGTTGACCATGACCTGGAGCGCGAGCCGCCACGACTTGAGGGCGATGTTGAGCACCATAAAGATCGCCACGACCGTGAACACGCCGATTAAGAGGATCCTGGCCATCGCTGACTGCTGGCTCTGGAACTGTCCGCCGTACTCTAGGTAGTAGCCGCGGGGCCAGTCCGCCTGGAGCGGCCTCATCTTGGCCTGGAGCTCTGTCACGACCCCGTTGAGGTCCCTGCCTTCCACGTTCGCTTGCACCACGATCCTGCGCGAGACGTTTTCCCGGTTGATCGTGTTGGGGCCGGTCTCGCGCTTGACGGTCGCCAACTGCGACAGGGGGATCCTCTGGCCGGTGGGCGTGTTGACCAGTGTCGAACCGATGACGTCCAGGTTCGTCCGCGCCTCCGGCGTGAACCAGACGACAAGGTCGAAGGTCTGCTGTCCCTGGAGGACCTGGGAGACCGTGTGGCCGCCGAGTCCGACTTCCAGGTTCTCTGCGAGCTCGAAGGGTGTCACGCCGTAGCGGGCGGCGGCCGTCCGGTCGATCTCGATACTGACCTGTGGGACCTCGATCTGTGGCTCGACCTGGAGGTCGACGATGCCAGGGACAGACTCCATCGTGGACTCCACCTGGGCGGCGAGTCGGCGGAGCTCGTGGAGGTCGCTGCCGAACACCTTGACTGCGAGGGCGGCGCGGACTCCCGAAGAGAGGTGGTCGAGCCGGTGGGAGATCGGTTGTCCGAAGGCGACGTAGACGCCAGGGATCGACCCGATCTTGCTGCGGAGCTCCTCGGTCGCCTGTTCCAGCCCGCGTTTGGAGGGCGCGAGCCCGATATCGATCTCAGAGTAGTTGACCCCCTCGGCGTGTTCGTCCATCTCGGCTCTTCCTGTCCTGCGTCCAATGTGAGTGACCTCGGGGACTGAGAGGGCGGTGTTTTCGATGATCTTGCCGATACGGTTGCTCTCCTCCAGGCTGGTGCCGGGCGGCAGGATCGCACTGAGGGCGAGTGACCCCTCATTGAACTTGGGAAGGAACTCGCGGCCGAGCCTTGGGAGCATGAACACCGCGACCGCCGTCATCGCGAGGGTCGCGCCGATCACGGCCCACGGGAACCGCATCGAGGCGCGGACGGCCGGCTCGTTCCAGCGTTTGAGCCTTGCCACAAGCTTGGAATCGCCGTGGCTTTTGGGCGAGACCTTGCCCAGCAGGAGCGCGCACAAGGCCGGGGTCAAGGTGAGGGACACCAGGAGCGATGCGACCATCGAGAAGATGAACGCCAGCCCAAGGGGGGTGAAGACGCGGCCCTCCATGCCCTCCAGCGAGAGCAGTGGCACAAAGACCAGGACGATGATGAGCGTCGCGTAGACGATGCTGTTGCGGATCTCGGCGCTCGCCCCAAAGATGACTTTGAGGATCGATCGGGGATGTTCTGACGCCGCGTTGAGACGCAGCCTTCGGAAGACGTTCTCGACATCGACGATGCTGTCGTCCACGACGAGACCGATGGCGATGGCAAGCCCGCCGAGCGTCATCGTGTTGATGCTGATCCCAAACTTGTTGAGCAGCAGCAGGGTGAGGATGAAGGACACGGGGATTGAGATCAGGGAGATCGCCGTCGCCCGGACGTTCATAAGGAACGCGAGGATGACGAAGAGGACGATCACCCCGGCTTCCAGGAGTGCCTTTTCGACGTTGTGGACGGAGTTTTCTATGAAGTGCTCTTGCCTGAAGAGGTCGCGGCTCAGTTTGACGTCCTCCGGCAGAGCCTCGGATATCTCGTCCAGTGCCTTGTCGAGTTGCTTGGTGAGCTCCAGGGTGTTCGCGTCTGGCTGCTTTTGGACCGACAGGATGACGGCGGGATCGCCGTTCACGCTGGCGTCCCCGCGCGGGAGCCCTTTGGCAAAGACGACGTCTGCGACCTGCCCGATGGTGACGGGCACGCCGTTCACCGCCTTGATCGGGGTGTCTTTGATGTCATCTAGGTTCGCGACTCGTCCCTGGATGCGGATGACTGCCTCGCGGTTTGGTTCTTGAAAGAACCCGCCGCCAGCGTTGGTGTTGCTCTCCCTGGCCGCTTCTAGCAGCTCATCGAGGGTGACCCCGAACTGCTTGAGCCTGCCGGGGTCGGTGAGCACCTGGTACTGCTTGGTCCCTCCGCCGATCGGGACGACCTGCGAGACCCCTGGCACGGCCAGCAGGCGGGGCCGGATGACGAAGTCGGCGATGGACCGGACCTCGATCGGCTCGGTCTTGCCCGACTTGCTTGAGACCGCGACGAGCATGATCTCGCCCATGATCGAACTGATCGGCGAGAGGGAGGCGACCGCCCCATCCGGCAGACGAGCCTGGGCGAGCTGCAACTTTTCGGTGACGACCTGTCTGGCCCGGTAGATATCGGTGTTCCAGTCGAACTCGACAAACACGATGCTGAACCCGGCGCTGGAGGCAGACCGCACCCTTTGGACGCCGGTCGCCCCGTTCATCATCGTCTCGATCGGAAAGCTGACCAGAGCCTCGGTCTCGGCTGGCGCCATGCCGTGGGCCTCGGTCATGATCGTCACGACCGGACGGTTGAGGTCCGGCAGGACGTCGACGTCCATCCTTGGGATGGTCAAGCCCCCAAACAGGATCAGCATGGCGGTGAGCACCACGACCAGAACCCGCTGCTGCAGGCTCATTTGGATGAGTCGGTTGAGCATTAGTGGTCTCCCACCGTCTTGCTCTGTGCGAGCATCCAAACCCCGCTTCTGAGTCGCCACTTGTCCTGGTAGCGGTGGACCGCCTCAGGCGAGCCGGCCTTTTTGCTCCGTTCCAGGGTCCAGGCGGTCGCGTTGCCTCCCTGGACGTTCAGCCGCAAGACCGTGGTCTCATAGACCTCTGGCAGGTCGGACTTCCAAAGGCTGGCGACATAGTCGCGCCGGGAGACGACCCGTCCGCTGCCAGTGATGATCTGGAAGCCTGGATCGAGGATCGCGGCGAGAGCCTTGACGTCATGGATGTAGTAGGCCGTGTCCCAGTCGCGGTAGCGCGATTTCAGCGTGTCCTGCGGGCTCTGGGGGGCAAGGGTGAGGACCGCCGCAAGGGCGAGGGTCGTCACTTTGAGCCTCCGAACGCAAGCAGCTGGTACGAGCCGGTGGTCGCGACCAACCGGCCGGCCCCGACACCTTCGACGATCGTGCGGTCGCCGAACGTGCCCTTGACCTGCACGAGCGTCCGGCGGAAGACCCCTGCCTTCTCCTCGACAAAGACGAGGTCGAGCCCCTTGTCGTTCTGCACGGCAGACGATGGCACTGTGACGGCGTCGCTTGCTCCGACCCCCAGCATTACGCGGACGAACATGTTCTGTTTGAGCTTTTCGCCCCGGTTGTTGATGACGATGCGCACCTGGGTGGTCCGCGTTTGGGGATCGACCTCGTTGTGGACGAAGGCGACCTCGCCTCGGTAGACCTCGCCTGGGTAGGCGTCGGCGACGACCTTCATGGACTGGCCGATGCGCACCTTGGGCACGTCGCTTTCGTAGACGTCGGCAAGCACCCACACGATGTCCGCGTTGAGGAGGTCGTAGAGCAGTTCGCCCGGGGCGATGGACTGCCCGACGCTCACCAAGCGGTGCTCGACCTCAGCGGCGATCGGCGCCGTGACGGTGACGGTGTTGCCTCCACCGGCGGTGCCGCCGAGCAGTGAGACCTGGTCCCTGGCGACCCTGACCGAGCTTTGGACCCTGGTCACATCGGCGAGCGCTTGCTGGAGCCTGCTCTCGGCCGACTTTTGCCCGGCTCTGGCGAGATCGAGCTGGGCTTTGGCCTGGTCGACCTCCCTGGAGTTCCTGAGCCCTTGGCGTGCGATGACCTGCTCGCGGGAGAGGGCGTCCTGGGCGAGCTTGAGCTGGGTCGCGGCGTCGGACTTTGCAGCGGTCGCCTCGGCCAGTTCAGACTCTGCGCGGTCCATGTCCCTTTGGGCAACGACGCCGGACTGGATGCCCTCGCGCAGACGCGAGACATGCCGTTCAAGCCGGTTGGACTCTGCGGTCGCGGCTTCGAGCCTGGAGCGGGCGGCGGAAACCTCAGACCTGGCCCTTTCTAAGATCGGCGAGTCGAACTCGCCAGCCTGGGCCATTTTTGTTTCGCGGCCCAAACGCTGGGCAGCCACGCTGACCTGGGTCCGGGCCGACTTGACGTCTGCGGCAGCGACCTTGACCCCTGCCTGGCTTTGGGTGAGTTCGGCTGACGCCCGCCTGTAGGCGGCTTGAGCGTCGGCAAGGTCCGCGCTTTCGATCACCGCGAGCATCTGTCCCCGCTGGACGGTCGTGCCTGGGAGCGCGCCCAGCTTGATGACGCGGCCGCCAGTGCGGCTGTTGACTTTGACCAGTCCGTTTGGATTGGCCGAGACCTTCCCGGTCGTTTGCAGGCCGGTGGCAGAACCAGTGACCTCGGCGCCCGCTGTCTTGAGGCCGATGAGCGCTGCCTGGTCTTCAGAGACCGTGATCAGGTCCGGATCGGGGGTCATTTCCTCGTTCTCGATCGAGAGGACGAACTTGATGCCGTCGACCGTTTTGGTCGCGGACTCCTCCTGGTTCGGGCCGGGATATGCCTTCAGCTGCGGCCCGGCGGCCTTGGCGGCATCGGATTCCGTGACGATGTGGCGTCCGTCGGGCCCGTGCATGTGGCCCTCCTCCTCTTCTTGTGCGAGGGCCCTTGAGGGGACTGTCCCAGCGAGCAGGGCGAGGGCGAGCATCCCTGCGACGCCAGGGCCGACGCTCTTCCGACCGAGCCGGAACGAGACGGCCAGGGCGACGACCAGTGCGATCCCCCCACCGATCAGGAGCGTGACGTTCGTGGCCGGCGGTTCCTGCTTCGCGGCTGCCTCTGGCACGGCCAAGGCGGGAACGTAGACAGGGAACTGGACCGAGAGCCGTCTGCCGTCTGGCATGGTCACCTGCTGGTCGAGGACGTACTCACCCGGCTTGCTGTAGGTCATGTGCGAGCCGTAGACCTCGTTTTCTGGCTCGTAGACGTTCTCTTCAGTGTGGATGGGTCCGTTGGCGCTCTCGGCTGGCGAGATCGTCGAGTTGACGACCACCCCTTCAATGCTCTTGCCGTCTGGCCCCTCGACCCTCATGTCATGGTGGCTGAGGATGAACGATCCACCCCCTTTGGCGTCCTCTGCGGTGACAATGTGCCGGCCGTCCGGGCCGTGCATGTGCCCGGGATCTTCTTCTGCCTGGGCGAGAGCGGCCGCTGACAGCGCCAGAACCGGCAGCAGGACAGCGAGGCGCCTCACCTGGACACCTCCGTCCCAGGCAGGGCGAGTTGCGCGTTCCAGAGGTCCAGTTGCGACAGCCGGACGTTCAAGACCGCCTGGATCCTCTCTTGCCTGAGCCTGACGAGGGTCGTCTGCGCTTCCAAGACCTCGACAAGCGTGACGAGCCCGATCGTGTAGCCTTGGCGCATCGCGGTCAGCATCGATTCTGCCTTGGGCAAG
>CAZGER010000105.1:0-6605 GCA_964524565.1 uncultured Chthonomonas sp.
CAACGATCGGCAAGAAGGCCCTCAACCAGATCGTCCTCGGCTCCATGATCAGCCTGGGCGCGATCTGTCTCTACCTGATCGTTTATTACGCCTTCCCCGGCTTTGTCGCGACCATCGCCCTCATGCTCTACACACTGGTCACCCTGACCGTGCTCAAGTGGACCGGCGCGACCTTCAGCCTGGCAAGCATCACCGCCTTTATCCTCTCCGTCGGCATGGCCGTCGATGCCAACATCCTCGTCTTTGAACGTGTCAAAGAAGAGATCCGTGCTGGAAGAAAGCTCCAGACCGCCATCGAACTCGGCTTCAAACGCGCCCTCACCGCCATCATCGACTCCAACGTCTGTACGATCATCACCTCCGTCGTGGTCTGGATGTACGGCACCAGCATGGTCAAGGGGTTCGCCACCGCCCTCATCGTCGGCGTCGTCATCTCGTTCTTCACCGCTGTCACCGTCACCCGGTCCTTGCTCGTCGGCCTCGTCTCCGTCGGCATCGGCAACGACGTCAAGTGGTACGCGCTCAAACGCGGACTCTTCGGCGAAAAACTGGAAGCAGGCGCCGAGGACAAGTCGATCAAGATCATCTTCTTCATCATCTCCGGCGCCCTGATCGTCCCCGGACTCATCGCGATCGGCATGGGCGGCATCAAACCCAACGTCGAGTTCCAGGGCGGCGTCGAGGCAGAATTCAAACTCCCAGACGACAAAACCCCCGAGCAGGTCCGCCAAAGCCTGGAAACGGCTGGCTACAAGGGCTTTAACATCAAGACCGCCACCGTCGACGGGCAAAGGGTCATCTATCTGACCATCCCGCCCACCGACAAGATCGACGCCACGTCGTCTGACGCCACCGCCAAACTCGCCCAAGAGGTCGGACTCTCGGCCGAGAACGCCTCGATCTACGCCGTCGGCCCGTCCGTCCAAAAAGAAACCACCACCAACGCGTTCCTCGGAGTCGTCATCAGCGCAGGACTCATCGTCCTCTACCTGGCCGTCAGGTTCGGGTTCGCGCTCGGCGGCATGAAGAACGGGGTCAAGTTCGGACTCTCGGCCGTCTTTGCGCTCCTGCACGACGTGGCCTTCGTCGTCGGTGCCGCCGCGATCGTCGGTCTGGCCATTGGCTGGGAGATCAGCGCGATGTTCATCACCGCCATGCTCACGGTCATCGGCTTCTCCGTCCACGACACGATCATCATCTTCGACAGGATCCGTGAGAACCTCAAACGCTCCAAAGCCGGAGAAACCTTCGAAGGGCTCATCGACCGCTCCGTCACCCAGACGTTCGCCAGGTCGATCAACACCTCGATGGCCGCCGTCTTCCCCCTCGTCGTCCTCCTCTTCGTCGGCACCCCAACGCCAGAACTCAAGTTCATGGTCGTCACCATGGTGCTCGGCATCGTCATCGGCACCTACTCCTCCATCTTCAACGCGTCACCCATCCTCTACCTGTGGGACAAGGGCGTCATGAAGAGAAAGGGCGAGAAAGAAGGGCTCATGGCCGAGGCCCAGCGAGAGGCCAAGATCCGAGCCTCGCACATCCTCGCCGCCGGGACACAGGCCGCAGGCCCGGTCGATCCAGGACAGTACGGCACCATCAAGCGCAAGCAGTCCGCCGCTGACAAGGCGTCGCAGGTCCTCGACGACGAGGACTAACCCTCGTCCCGCCAAGCCTTGGCCGTCGCCTCAGCGACGGCCGGGGCGACCGCGCGGTCCAGCGGATGGGGGATCACCCGGTCCGCTGTAGGCTCTGGAACACACCTGGCCAGAGCGTGCGCCGCCTCGATCTTCATATGCTCCGTGATCCTCGTCGCCCCCGCGTCGAACGCCCCCCGGAAGATCCCCGGGAACGCCAGCACGTTGTTCACCTGGTTAGGGAAGTCGCTCCTGCCCGTGCAAACCACCGCAGCACCGGCCCTACGGGCCAAAGCAGGGTCGATCTCCGGGTCCGGGTTGGCCAGCGCGAACACGATCGGGTCAGGCGCCATCGACCGCACCAGCGCCTCGTCAAGGACGTTCGCCACCGAAACCCCGATGAACACGTCCGCTCCCGCCAAAGCGTCGGCCAGAGAACCCTCCCTGTCCGACCGATTGGTAAAGGCCAGCAGGTGGCGCTTGGTCTCGTTCAGCTCGTCGTATCGCCCGCGTGAGATGATCCCCTTGGTGTCGCAGACCAAGATCTCGCGGACTGGCACACACACAGCAGGGTCCTGCCCGACGCACCGCAGCAGCCTGGCGATGCTCGTCCCCGCCGCCCCAGCGCCGTTCAGCACGACAGTCAGGTCCGCCGGGTTGCGCCCAACCACCTTGCAGGCGTTCAGCAACGCCGCCAAAACCACGATCGCCGTCCCGTGCTGGTCGTCGTGGAACACAGGGATCCCCAGGTTCTGCAACTCAGACTCCACCGCAAAGCACTTGGGGGCAGAGATGTCCTCCAGGTTGATCCCCCCGAACGTCGGCGCGATCGCACGCACCGCCCGCACGATCTCGTTCGGGTCGCCCGTGTCAAGCACGATAGGCACCCCGTCGATCCCAGCGAACTCCTTGAACAAGATCGCCTTGCCCTCCATCACAGGCAACGCTCCCAGAGGCCCGAGGTCACCTAGTCCCAAAACCGCCGAACCGTCGCTCACGATCGCCACCGAGTTGCCCTTCATCGTCAGCCACCCGGCAGACGACGGCTCCTCAGAGATGTGACGGCACACGCTCGCCACACCCGGTGTGTAGGCAAGGCTCATGTCGTCCATCGTCGCCAACGGGACTTTGCTCCTGGTCTCCCACTTGCCGGCGTGCTCCACGTGTAGGGCGATAGAACGGTCGCCGAGCATGGAAGAATCCTTTTGGGCCACACCGGCATCTTACTGCTGGAGACCCGCAAGTAGCATGATGCCCAACACCGACATCGACGTCGTATGCCTGGCCGAACGCCGAAAGAACGGCGATGAGTTCGTCCTGCTCGATTGCCGCGACGCCGACGAAAGGGAGATATCCGTCCTCCCGAACGATGTCCATATCCAGATGGCACAGATCGCCGACCGCTACCCAGAACTCGATCCTGAGAAAGAAACGATCGTCTACTGCCGCACCGGCAACCGCAGCGACGCCGTTGCTAGGTTCCTCCGGTCCGCCGGGTTCCGCAACGTCCGCAACCTCCTCGGCGGCATCAACGACTGGGCCCTCAAGATCGACGGCACCGTCCGCACTTACTGACAACCTCACCGCATCGACTTGCGGACCATAAACTTCAGCCCAGTAAAGTCCTCGCTCACCGCGCACACCTTCGTGTCGACCAGCCGCGTCTCCAGCAGGGTCTTCTGGACAGTGTCAAAGTCCAGCTCCGTCGGCACGCTGGAGCTCTTCTTGGGCCACGAAACCCACAGGCAACCGGTCGGGGCGACCTTCGGCACAAGGCCAGAGACCACCGCGTCAAGGTCGGCCCGCGTCAGCATAAAAGCCAGACCGGTCTCAAACCCCTCTGGCCACTCCAGGCTCGTCCGCGCACCAGGCGGAAGCTCACCCAGCCACCCCTCGTACCCCGGCTGAGGGTTAAAAACGCACAGAGTCTGCCCCTCCTTGATCCCCAGCTTCTGCCAAAGCGGCTTGCCCGAATAGCCGACGCTCACGGTGCGCCCCAGGCTTTGCGGACGGCCTCCGCCGCCCCCGGGTCGAACGAAAGCAGGTCGGACCGGTTCCACGGCTGAAAATCGTTCCTGGCAAAGTACGCCTCTGTGGTCTCGGCAAAAAACTCCATCTGGTTCGTCAGCCCGTAGTGCTTGGACCTCGACTCCTTCCCCTCAGCGTCCCGACGCCAGACGTCCTCGTACTTGCCAGTCGCGACCGAAGCCCTGAAAGCCGACAAAATGTCCCTGTTCTCAAACCCGCCCGGCAAAAACCGGTCGTGGAACGCATGGGCCAGCTCGTGAAGGCAAAAGTTGGGCATCCGCCTCGTCTCCGCCTCAAAAATCCGGACGTTGGTGAACTCGACCCCCTTGGCCATCGCAGGGTCCCGCCCGTGCTCCTTCAGCCACGCCGCCCCCGGGTGGTACGCCGCCCCAGCCCCCGCCCCCGTGGACTCCCGCGAGACCCACAGGGTCCCCGTCCTCAGCTTCTCCACCGCGTCCTTCGGAACGACCTCCACGATCTCCTTGAGCTGGCGGCCCATCAAAGGCAGTGCCTTCCCCCACTCGGCCGACTGGTCCTGCAAGACCTCCCTCCGCACACGAACGGTCCACCCCGCCACCTTCAGCGTCTCATAGTCCAGGCTGCAAACGGAAGCCATCAACAAGGCCGCGGTCATAGACCCCATCCTATCCCATCCCCCGACCTAACCACCACCAGGCCGCAGACTCGGCCGACGCCACTCACGACAGCTGCTTCCAGCACGCAGATGTCCCGTCCGTTGTATGATTGCCACGGGAACATGGTCGCAGCCCTCTCAACACTGAGTGCCGCATGGCGCACCGGCAACCTCCGCGAGTACGACGTCTGGGGCACCGTCCGCACCGGCCAACAGACCGGCTCCCCCGCAAACCGCCACTGCGCCAACCTCGGCCACGTCTCCGACGACGAGTCTGGCGTCACCTACATGCGCGCCCGCTACTACGAACCAACCACCGGCCGCTTCATCAGCGAAGATCCTGCCGGCGATGGTGGCAATTGGTACGTGTATTGCGCATCCAACCCCGTTGCGCACGTAGATAAGAGTGGCGAAGATTACTTGCCAGACAATCTGCTTAGTGTGATGCTTACAAAGCTCAGCTACAATCTAATGGAAGGCGGCATGAAGGCAAAGATCATTGCTTCCGCCGCGCTTCTGTTTATGAAAACATGGTTGCTCTCTGAATTCTTTCTAGGGCTGGATGGCCCCATGTCAGCAATCGCCTTCAGCGGGGAGAATCTTCGGAAATATTTGTGGCTACAAAGATTTTCAGACGTCGTTTCGGTGACACATAGTCCAGGCTATGGGTCTGTGGCGCAGCAGGCTGAGGCCGTAACAAGTACGTACAGTATGATGATAACGTTGGCATTCTGGATCATTGCAGACGAGATATATCCAAACTAGCATGTCACAGATAGATATTTCCAGTGTCGATGAAGCCGTGCGGATCCTTCTGGACGTGGCCCGTCGTCGTCGGCGAGGTTCGCCGGATCCTGACATGACTGATGAGGAGTTGGTCGCAGAGTCGGAGGAACTTGCAAGTCACTTTAGGAAAGTGACGGAACTTGCTCTGCGCAAGCTAGACAGGTCAGTTACACAAGCGGAGATCGATGCGCTTGAAGCCGAGGTCATGCGTCATCCTGCAATGGTTCGGTTCAACAGGGAAATGGCGGCATGGACCGAAGATCAGGTTATGTCAGAGATCAGAGTCGGGCTCGAGCACATACTGAAGGCTCGGGAAGTTCTACTCAAGGAGATCGAATCTGAGTAATCTGTCGCCAAGCGTTCCTGCGACTGGCAGATGCCTGTGGAGGCTTTTGAGTCAGGCGCGCAGGGCAGGAGCGTTTTGACGCGGAACTTCGTGTGCGCCAGAGGGATCGAGGTAATTTCGACGACGGACTCTTCTGGCACGACCACGGCCCTTCCATTGTATGATTGCCACGGGAACATGGTCGCGACCCTGACCAAAAACACCGCCGGGACCACCTGGTCCACCGGCAACCTCCGCGAGTACGACGTCTGGGGCACCGTCCGCACCGGCCAACAGACCGGCTCCCCCGCAAACCGCTACTGCGCCAACCTCGGCCACGTCTCCGACGACGAGTCCGGCCTGACTTACATGCGCGCCCGCTACTACGAACCAACCACCGGCCGCTTCATCAGCGAGGATCCAGCCGAGGCCGGAGTCAACTGGTACATTTACGTCAAGAATCGTCCAGTAGACCAGATTGACCTGGATGGCAGATTTGATGGAAACTATTTGACTAGCATCTATCAGTTGCTCCGTCACGCTATATCCTTATATGAGTCCGCGAGCGTGAATCCGGAACTTCAGGCAAAAGCGATACGTGCGATTCGTGAGATCATTCGCCAAGTCAGACTGATTGGATCAACGGCCGACATATTGGGCGAATGCGAAATTGACCTGGCTGTTGCAGAGTCGGAGATTGCTGGTGCTACTGGCCCTGCATCAGGTGCTGTTTTGGAAGGTGCGATGGCTGAAGCCTCGTTTGGCGGAGCAACACTATCGATTAGCGCGGTTGCAAAGATAGTTGCTCAGCAATTGGAACTATTGCTTATTCTCATTATGTGATTGCATATGGATAGCCAACCCATGCTTAAGATGCGATGCGACAGACTTGCTTCAAGATGCGCGGCGTTAGTAGCGCGTTACGAGCCCAATGCAGTGTTCAATGCCACACGGTCAACATTGCTTGCGAACGCCATCGAGTTCATGTTTCATCTCTGTGACAATGACCTGGAGCTACCGGTCGATAGACCAACTCGGCTGAGATTTCTGCGACTAAAGCTCGTCCATTGGGAGAGACAAGTCCAAGACATTCAGTCCGCGGATGAGCTCGATTCAATGTACGATAGCATGATGTTGACGTGGGAGTTACTGATTCTCAAGCTCAAAGTCCACAGGACGCAGTAATGTTAGGCAATTG
>CAZGER010000106.1:0-6602 GCA_964524565.1 uncultured Chthonomonas sp.
CCCGAGCGATCCCGCCCCCATGTCAGCTTCCAGGTACTCCTTCATCCGGGCGGTCTCAAACGGCGTCGCCCGACGCTTGTAGTCCTCTCCCATCACCCTCGACCGCAAGCCCCCGTGACCCGTGAACGCGGCAAAGTTGATCGCCGGCTGGAAACGCATCAGGCCCGCCCACTGCTCCGCAAGCGGCCCGCCCCAGATCCCGTCCTGCCCAACGACGCTCGTCGTGATCCCCTGCGTGAGCTGGCTCAGGGCAAACGGGTCACCCTCGATCCCAGAGTCCGCGTGGGAATGGGCGTCGATGAACCCCGGACACACAACCAGCCCCCTCGCGTCCACAACCCGCTCGCCAGACAAGGCGGAAAGGTCGCCGATCTCAACGATCCGCTCGCCCAAAACCCGGATGTCCGCCACATGACCGGCCGAACCGGTCCCGTCCAAAACCGTCCCGCCCTCGATCAGCACTGACCGGACCGCAAACGCTAAAACAAGGCTGGAGAACATACCGGAAAGTATGCCCCGTCATAACCCAGACTGAAAAACCTAAACCTCAGGAACGTCCGACACATCGACCCCAGAAGCGGCCTCGTTCTCTTCCTGGATCTGCTCAAAGATCTCTTTGCGGTGAACCGCCACACCGCATACCGTGTACCATTGGCGAAATGGACAGCCTAACGGCCAAGAAATACACCGTTACACCTCCCCCAGCCTGCCCAAAGCCCTCACTTGGCAATCCCCTGGACCCATGAACGAGCCCTTGAACGAAATACCGACGGGCGTGCTCCCAGATTCTGCCGGACGTCGCAAGCGCAAACGCGGACTCACACTGACGGAGGTCATCGCCGTAGCCGTGATTGTCGTCGCGCTCCTCGCGATCATGTTCCCGGTGCTCAGTGCGACAAAGCGCACAGCCCTGTCCACCCAAGAGACAGCGCAGCTCAAAAACCTTGCTGCCGCCCACGCCATTTATAAGGCCGACCACGACGACGGGGAGCCAGGCACATCGATCAAGGTCATCGCCGCGGGCTACGCCAAGCCAAGCATGGTCGCCCTTGCGCTCGACCCGTTCCCGGAAGGCTGGGCCAACTTGGACAGGAAGGAGGCAAACCGAGGCCCGACCTCGTACAAAGACTCCTTCAAGTGCCTCGGTGATGTGACGTCCGACTTCTTGTTCCAGCGGTTTGTCCAGTCGCAAAACGGAGGGTGGCTCGCCTCAGCGGGACACGGGCTCAAGACCAGCGGCAGAGAGGTCGTTCTGAAAACATTCACCTACAAAAGGCTGACCTTCGACGGGGCCGTGGTCTTGCGCCGGTCTACCCCCCGCATGACCCCCTCGCCCTCCGGCCCACAGCTCGGAATGTACTCGTCGTGGCTGTTCTCCGATGAAGACGTCCTCGAAGAGTTTCACCGATGAGCCTCTTCACGACCGCTCTGCTGCTCACAGTCATCGTCTTGATCCGTGCAGCGATCTACGCGGTTTCTGCGGCACAGAACCTGCCTGACTCTGCCATCGATTTCTGGGTCTTCTGCTCTCAGATTGCCGCCGTCTCGTGTTTCGCACAGGCTTGGCTGGGCAAACACAGCAAATGGGTGTGGGTCGCATTCGGCGCTGCGTGGCTGGTCTTCGCCTGTGCAAGGCTCTACGGGTCCGCCCGTGCGACTTCACTTTCAACCGTCGCGAGTGTTGAACTCGCTGAGACACTCGTTTTGCTGGTCGCCCCCGCCCCAATCATCGCCCTCATTGGAAGAGCCATCGCCCCAAAAGGGCTCAAAGCTAGCCAGCCAGCCAGCGACTAAACCTCAGGAACGTCCGACACATCGACCCCAGAAGCGGCCTCGTTCTCTTCCTGGATCTGCTCAAAGATCTCTTTGCGGTGAACCGCCACATCCCGCGGAGCACGGATCCCTAGACGGACCTGCTCACCACGAACCTCCAAAACAACGATCTCGATGTCACCACCGATCACGATGCTCTGGTTGACTTTTCTCGTCAGAACCAGCATCTCTTTAGCCCTCCATGGCCCGGTGCCGGCAACCTCGCCGCTTCCGCCGCTAGGCCGCTTCGCCGCCCTTCGCGTCCTGCCGCTCGATCAAACACCGGGTCGGATAGCGGGGATCCTCAAGGACAACCTGCTTCGCTTTCCCTGTGGCCAGGTTCAAAACAAGCGGACCGGCCAGGTTCAGTGTCATCTCGCTTGGCTTTCCACGCGGGATAGTCACAATAGTATAGACGAGACGAGGGGTCTCTTCGTCGAGAGCAAGCTCGACCGCCGCAGAACCAGGCATCTCAGGAGCGTAGTCCGTGCAAAAAACCGCCGGGTCAACCACCAAAAAGGCCAGCTCACCACAGTCCAACGACTGTAACCAACGGAATGGACTGTCATCCTTGTGCTGGACCAAAACGTAACGCTCCATCTCCGGAAAACCCACCAGGCCACCGGAAAACTCCACAACGTCCTCCGTCGTGAACTGGATATCGCCAAACCGTGTCGTACTGTGCTGCATCATCGGATAAAGTCCATGAGGCTTAACTGCATCCCCGCCGAAGCCGTCTGCAACGCCGCCTGATATGTCGTTTGAGCCTGCTGGTAATGGACAAAGGCCTCCGCCATGTCCACGTCCTCCAGGTCAGAGATCTTCGCCTTGAAATCGTCGATCCTGCGCAGGTTGTCGCTCTCGTATCGCTCCACAGCCTGCATCCGCGCACCGATGTCCCCACGGGCGTAAGCCACCTCAGAGACAAGAGCCTTCAAATCGCCCACCGAATGGTCCGATATCTGGATCACGTTCCCGTTCGCAAGGTTCGATTTCAACTCCTCTAGCTCCGCGTAAATGTCCGCGACCAAACCCGGAGCGCCAGGCACGTTCGCCGTCAAGTACTCGCTCGACCGCACCTCCACCGTGACAGCGTTCGAGTCCCCCGAAAACGTCAGAACACCCCCAGAAGCGCTGAACGGCTTCGTGTCCGTCTTGTGCCCCGCAAAAAGGTACTGACCGTGCGAACCCTGCGAGTTCGCCAAAGAGACCAACCTGTCCTGCAACTGCGAAACCTGCGTGATGATCGCCTGCAAAGAACCCGCGTCGACCGCCGAGCTCGCCCCCTGCACCGCCAACGAGTACGCCGACCTCGTCAAGTCACCGATCTCGCTCAAAGCGTTGTCCGAACCTCCCAAATAGTCCTTGGCAGAAGTCAGGTTCTTGTTGAACTGCTCCAGACGCGCCTTCAAACCACGCGCCGTCACGCTCAGGCTCGCCGCAACAGGATCCTCGATCCCGCTCTCGAACCGCTTGCCTGTCGTCAACTGCTGCTGGACACGGAAATACTCCGCCTGGCTCCTCTGGATGTTCGAGGAGTACGACGAATACTGGTACGGGGTGCTAATTCTCATTTGTCCTCACCTACCTCCTCAGCATGTTGATCATGTCTTCCGCTACCGAGTCGAACACCGTCAGAGCCTTCGCCGCCGCCTGGTAAGACCTCTGGTACTTCAGCAGGTTCGCCATCTCGTCGTCCACGCTCACGCCCGAAACCGCCTGCAACTGGTTCTCGATCTGCCTAAACACAGCGTCTTCAGTGTCTTTGGCCGCCGAAATGTAACCGCCGTCACCCGCCACCTTCGCCACCACAGCCTGAAAGTAGTCGGTAAAGCTCTCGTTGCCAAGGGCCGCGAATGACTGGTCACGGAACTCGGCGAACATCTTCGCCAGCGACCCGTCCCCGTCGTCACCGGTCACACCCGCCGCGATCGCCCGGGCGTCCGCCTTCACGTCGACAGAAAGGTCAAAGTCCACCGCCCCGGTCTGAGGCAGAGAGTCGTTAAAAAACGCCACCCCTGTGTTCCCCAAGGCGTTCGTCCCACCCATGTGCGGAGTGTTCACCTGCGTCCGGAGCTCGTTCGCCAACAAGTCCAGGTTCGATGCCTGCTGACCCAGCTCCTTGAGCGTCGCCAAGTGCCCAGCCAGCTCGCCAGACCGGATCGTGAACGTCGATGTCCCGTCCGTCACCGTCCCCGTCGTCGCGTCGTAGTTCGAAGGGAACTGCCGCGCCGCGTTGCCCTGCACCAACGTGAATCCACTGGCGTAGATCGCGTAAGAACCGTCCTCAAAAACCTGACGGTTCACGTCCACCAGCTTGCTCAGGTCCTGCACCGCCAAGTCCCTCTGGTCCATCAGCTCGTTCGGCGTGCCACCAGAAGCCAACGCGGCAGAAATCTGCGCGTTCAGGCTCGCGATCCTCTCGCCCAGCGAGTTCACCTGCTTGATCGCCCCGACGGTCTGCGACTGCACCCCAGCCTTGTACGTCGTAAGGTCGCGGAACTTCCCACGGATACGGTCGGTCAGCGCCTGACCGGCGATCCGCACCTCCGTCCGCGCCGCGTCGCTCGATGGGTCAGAACCCAACCCGGACCAGGCGTTAAAGAACCGGTCCAGACTGCTCGCGATCCCAGAGTCCCCCGGCTCGCCGTAAATCGCGTCGATCTGCCTCAGGCCACCCGCGAACGCGCCGTACTTGCCAGAGTTCGAGGTCGAAGCGTTCATGCTCCGGTCCAGATAGTCGGCCCGTACACGGTTCACGTTGCTCAAAAACGCCCCCTGCCCGACTGACTTCCAACCCTTGCTGTAAAAGTTCAGGTCAGGAAGCGAGGCAAAGTCAACGACCTGGCGCGTGTAGCCGCGAGTGTTCACGTTGGCAATGTTGTTGCCAGTCGTGTCCATCGCGTACTGCAAGCCCCTAAGGGCGTGCGACGCCATGTTGATGCCTAAAAACGGTCCGGCCATGCTTACCCAGTAGTATTGTCGGTATCAGGCAGCCTGGTTCATCAGGACATTCGCCTGACTTCTTTTCGCCGCGTAAGGACCGTCCGACCTTTGGGCCTCCTGCGCGATCACCGTCACAGACCCGTTCACGTACGCAAGCTCGTTCTCGATCAAAGCCCGGTTCTTGTCGATCACCTTCTGAACGTTACGACCGGCAACGATCACGCGGTTGGCGAGCTGCTGGACCTGCTGTGCTTCTGCCTTCTCAAGGACCTCGACCAAGCTTCGAAGGCTCGGCTCACAGCCAAACTCTTCGGCCAGCTTTCGTGCCGTGGCCACAGCCGATTCGTCAATGTCGCCCATCTGGTTCATCAGTGCGTCCAGCTGCGGCTGCAGACTGTCAACACGCTCCACCTGACGAAGCGTCAACGCGACCGTCTGCTCGTGCAAAACGCCCAAAAGTCGCTCACTCGTGGCGAGCCATTCCCACCACAACCGTTCCAGTTCCTTTGTTCTCTTTGACATGTGTTGTCTCACTTGTTTGTCGTCTCGACAGTCCCCAGAGCGGCGCCAGCGGCCTTGGCCACGATCCCGCTGCCCATGGAGACAAAAACCTGTTTCGCGATTCCGATCGAACCCTGGCTCCGGGCCAAAGCCTCAGAGACCGACTGGTCCATCATGTCCTTGGCAAGGGTCGTCATCTGCGACTCCTCGCCAGAAAGCGTCGCCCCGCGCATCTTCGCCAGCAGACCCTTCACCATATAGGCCTCGAAGTCCTCGCTCGCCTTCTGCAGCTTCGCCAGCTCCCTCTTCGCGTCGTCCGAGAGCTTCGAAAGGTCCACCTTTCCTCCCGTCAGATACCCGCCGTAAGCCTTCTCCATCAACTTCCGCTGATCGGTCCCCGCACCGCCCAGCTTCGATGTCATCTCGCTGGAAAGCGCAGCCTCAAAGTCGCTCCTGATCCCCGCACCGGTCTCCTGCGCAGGGCCAGACCGACGCACAGACTCAAGCATCAACCGACCCGCGCTCACCCTGTCCGTCATTGGATCTTGATCCTCGCTTTCAACGCGCCCTGCGCCGACAGTGCCTGCAAGATCGCAATGATGTCCCGCGCCGAGACCCCCATCGTCTGAAAAATCTTCGCCAGGTCGTCCAACGAGGCGTTCGGCGCCACAACCACAACCTGCGGAGGAGTCTCCCCGGCCTGGACCAGAGAGTTCGGCACCGTCACCGTCTGCCCCTGCGAAAACGGCGCCGGCTGGCTCGTCACAAACTCTGTGTCGATCCGCACCCGCAGACCGCCGTGGGCGATCAGCGCCGGGCCAAGACGCACGTTCCCACCGATCACGATCGTCCCCGTCCGCTCGTTGATCACGATCGTCGGCTCGACGTTCGCCTTCACCTCAAGCTTCTGGATCGCCGCGATCAAAGCGACAGCGTCGTCCTTGTCCGGAGTCCGGATCGCGACAGTCACCGCGTCCAACGCCTTCACAGGCAGACCCGGAAAAGTGTCCCGGATCTTCTCCACGACCCGCTGAGCCGTCGTAAAGTCCGGTTCGTTCAGGTCAAGGAACATCATGTTGTCCTCAAAAACCACCGTAGAGTCCACAGACCTCTGGATGTCCCCGCCGTCCGGGATGCGCGCCACCGTCTGGTGGTTCATCCGCACAGAACTCCCCGATGCACCGGCGTTGAACCCACCGATGCTCAAAGGCCCGGTCGCAAGCGCGTAAACGATCGCGTTGTCACCGGCCGAAGTCAACGGCGTCGGCAAAAGCACACCACCCTCACGGCTCTACGCGTCGCCCGACGCGAAGAGCCTTGAGGGTGGTGTGCTTTTGCCGACG
>CAZGER010000107.1:0-2434 GCA_964524565.1 uncultured Chthonomonas sp.
CGCTTGGCCAACCCCACCGCCGCCTCGATCACCATCGGGTCGTTCAGCATGTTCAGCGCCTGCAAAGGAGTGTTCGTCCTGATCCGCCGAGGGGTGCAAGACTCCCGGCTCGATGCGTCGAAAGTCACCGCCATCGGGTACGGGGCCGACCGTTTCCAATACGTGTACAGGGTCCGCCGGTACCGGTCGCCACCC
This sequence comes from uncultured Chthonomonas sp., assembly GCA_964524565.1. Lineage (GTDB taxonomy): Bacteria > Armatimonadota > Fimbriimonadia > Fimbriimonadales > Fimbriimonadaceae > UphvI-Ar2. The sequence continues at coordinate 196 of CAZGER010000107.1, forward strand.
TCGCTCACCGTCCACGACTCACCGCTGTACGGCGAGTTCCAGATCCCCGCCGGTTGCGGAGGCATCACGCTCGGGCCTCCAACCTTCGCAGAAAGCAGACCAGAAGTCGCCAGCAACGAGTCCCGGATCGCCTCCGCCTCCAGCCTGAACCGAGGGCCTCTCGCGCACAGACGGTTCTCAGGGTCCCGCTCCGCCGCTCCCTCCGCGACGTCCGAAGACTGCCTGTACGTCGCCGAGCTCACGATCAACCGGTGGATGTGCTTCATGTCCCAGCCCGACTCCATAAACTCGACCGCCAGCCAGTCCAACAAAGCCTGGTTGATCGGCGCAGAACCCTGGGTGCCAAAGTCCTCCACCGTCTTAACGATCCCGTGGCCAAAGTGCTGCTCCCACATCCTGTTCACCTGGACCCTCGCCGTCAACGGGTTCCGACGGTCGACAAGCCACCGCGCCAGGTCCAGTCGCGACTTCGACCCACTCTCAGCCGCTGGCCCGATACTGGCAGGGAACTCCGCCGCCACCGCTTCCCCCGGACTCAGGTAGTTCCCCTTCTCGCGGAACGGGGTCTCCGCCACACTGTCGTCCTTTCGCGACATCACAAGCGTCGAGGCCGTCCGGAGCGCCCCCAACTGGACCTCAAGCTCTCGGGCCGCTTTCTCCGCATTGGCCTTCGCCTCTGCCGAGCTGCCCTTGTCCCCCGCGACCGCCCGCTCCTTCGCCAGCAGGTCGCCGATCCGTTTCCGCTCGGCCGTCGCCACCGGGGTCAGGTCGAGCATCGGCTCGTCCGTGTCCTCCCAAAAAGCCAGCATCGCAAAAAAGTCCTTCTGGCTCACCGGATCGTACTTGTGGTCGTGGCACTGGGCGCACCCCGTCGATGTCCCTAGCCACACCAGACCAGTGTTAGAAACCCGGTCGACCAGCGTCAACCACCGCTGCTCACCCCGGTCGACCCCCCCCTCTTCGTTGAACATCGTGTTCCGGTGGTATCCCGTCGCAACAATCTGCTCCTGCGTCGCCTCAGGCAAAAGGTCACCGGCGAACTGCTCCGTCGTGAACCGGTCAAAAGGCATGTTCTCGTTGAACGCCTTGATCACCCAGTCCCGCCAGGGCCACATCTCCCGACCCCGGTCCGCCTCAAACCCCTGACTGTCGGCGTACCGAGCAAGGTCCAGCCACACCCTGGCCTGACGCTCCCCATAGTGTGGTGAGGCAAAGACCCTGTCCACCATCCGGTCGTAAGCCCCCTCGCTGGTGTCGGAAACAAACGCCTCGACCTCCGCGACACTCGGCGGAATCCCCAAAACGTCCAGGTACAGCCTCCGCGCCAACGTCCTCTTGTCAGCCTCAGGCGAGGGCTTCAGTCCCTCCGCAGAAAGTTTGGCCAGCACATGACCGTCGATGGCGTTCTTGCCCCATCCGCCCAGGTCGGGAGACTCCCCGCGCTGGGGCGGGACGTACGCCCAGTGCCGGTACTCGCTGCCCCGTTTCGCCCCGGCAGCGATCCACTTCTCGATCGCCCGGATCTTCGCTTCGTCCACCGGCTTGAACCCGAGCGGCATCTGCTCGCCACCCACCCCCCGCAGCCGCTTGACCAAAAGGCTCCCGGCAGGGTCCCCAGGGATCACCGCAGGCCCAGAGTCACCCCCCGCCATCAACGACTCGTACGTCCGGATGTCGAGCCCGCCAGAAGGGTACTCGCCGTGGCAACTCTTGCACGAAGCCCCCAACAGCGGCGCGATGTCCCGGGAGTACGCGGTGTCGTCCTGCCCGCCCGGGCTCAGCGCCAGCGCCACGCCCAAGGGCACCAGACCCAGTCCGAACCGAAACCAAGGAGCACCCATCCTGGCCTAAATTACCACGACCACCCTATGAGGTGTCCAGGGTAGATTCCTGGCATGCGAAGGGAGTTCGAGCAAACGATCCAGACCGACTTCACCTCCCGGATGGACTACTCCGGATACCTGCGACTCGACAAGGTCCTCTCCGCACAAGAGCCCCTCAGCAACCCACAGCACCACGACGAGATGCTCTTCATCATCCAGCACCAAACCAGCGAACTCTGGATGAAACTCGTCATCCACGAGCTCCAAGCCGCCATCCAACACGTCAGGGCGGACGAACTCGGCCCCTGTTTCAAGATCCTCGCCCGCGTCAAACACACCCAAAGGATGCTCTTCGAGCAGTGGGCCGTCCTCGAAACGCTCACACCCACCGAGTACGCCCAGTTCCGAGGAGTCCT
>CAZGER010000107.1:2444-6595 GCA_964524565.1 uncultured Chthonomonas sp.
GCAACGCCAGCGGCTTCCAGTCCTGGCAGTTCCGGACAATCGAGTTCCTCCTCGGCAACAAAGACCCCGACGCCGTCTCCGTCTTCCGACACGACAAAACCGTCCACGAGACGGTCACAAACGCCCTCCGGTCCCCCTCCGTCTACGACGAGTTCCTCGCCTACCTCGCCAGACACGGACACGACATCCCCAAAACCGCCATCGAAAGGGACTTCTCACAACCCTACGAGAGCGACCCAACCATCGTCGAAGTCTTCAAACAGATCTACGAAGACCCCGAAAGGCACTGGGGCGCCTACGAGATGGCAGAAAAACTCGTCGACATCGAAGAGCAGTTCAGCCTCTGGCGACACCGCCACCTCCTCACCGTCGAAAGGGTCATCGGCCTCAAAACCGGCACCGGAGGCAGCTCAGGCGTGCCGTTCCTCCGCAAAGCCATGTTCATCCGGCTCTTCCCCGAACTCTGGGACGTCCGCACCGTGATCGGCAGATGACCCCACTGTCCAAGCCCGAGATCGAGAGCATCCGGGAGCGCCATTTCACCAGGGCCAGCCGGCACCCCGCCGTCTACCTGGCCACCCACTCCCTTGGCAGACCCCTCGACTCGCTCCCACAGTCACTCCTCCAGTTCGCCGACCTCTGGTTCGATCACATGGACGACGCCTGGGAACCTTGGCTCGAAGCAACCAACGAGTTCTGCTCCATCGTCGCCAAAAACCTCTCCCTTCCGGACCACACCCACATCGTCCCCAAAACGTCCGCCGGACAAGGTCTCAGGGCCGTCCTTTCCACCTTCGATCCCGCCACAAGGCCAAACGTCGTCTCAACCTCAGGCGAGTTCGACAGCATCGACTTCATCCTCCGCGCGTGGCATGAGCAGGGCGCGATCGACCTCACCCTCGTCGAACCCCAACCAGGCACCGTCCCCCTCTTCTCCGAAGAAGAGATCGCCGAGGCCGTCACGCCCCAGACAGACCTCGTCGTCGTCAGCCGCTGCTGCTTCACAACCGGCCAGGTCCTCGATGTCGAAAGCATCGCCCGGGCCGCCCACACCAAAGGAGCAAGGGTGCTCGTGGACCTCTACCACGCCTTCGGATCCTTCCCGACAACCCTTGAAGGCTGCGATTTCGCCATCGGAGGCAGCTACAAGTACGTCCGGGGAGGGCCAGGCGCATGCTGGCTCGCCCTCAGCCCCAATGTCGCCACCAACCCAGAGCTGAAAACCCGCGACACCGGCTGGTTCGCCAAGGCCGAGACGTTTGGGTACAACAAAGGCTCCGTCGATAGGCAGCCCGGCGGACGAGCATGGTGGGAATCAACTCCGCCCGTCGCCACCGTCTACCAGGCCCTGCCCGGACTCAGACTGATGGACGGACTCACAGTCCAACGGCTCAGGGCGACCTCCCTCCAGGTCCAACAGGCCATGAGAGATGTCTTCTCAGAAAGCGGCGTCCCCCTCGTCCAACCGCAAGACCCAGGTTCGTTCGGGGCCTTCTCGCTCCTGCCCGCCCACCGGCCCCAAGACATCGTCCAAAGGCTCAAGGGTAACGGGGTCATCGTCGATGCCCGAAACGGGTTCGTCCGCTTCGGGCCAGACTTTCTCACGCGCGACGACGAGCTTGAAACCGCCGCCCGCGTCCTCAGGAACGTCCTGGCCTAGCCGGGGTCGGCCAGCAAACCGTCAACGATCTTGTCCACGTCCTTGCCAAAGGCGTCCGTGTCCACCACGTTCCCCTTCTTGTCAATGATCACAAGCGTAGGGAACCCCTGAACGTTGTACGCCTCCAAAACCTTGTGCGCAGAAGAACCCAGGTTGGCGTTCCGCCAGGTCACGTTTTTTTCCTTGAGCTGCTTGGCCAGATCGTCCGCCTCCAACTCGTCCACGTTCATCCCGATCAGCGCAAACGGCTTGTCTTTGTACTTCTCGACCATTTCACGATGTTCACCGAACATCTCGACGCAGGTCCCTCACCACAAAGCCCAGTAGTCGAGCACAACCACCTTGCCCAGATAGTCGGCCAGCTCCAAGTCCTCGCCCTTGGTGTCCTTGACCGCAAAGGCTGGCGCTGGCTTGCCCACCGCAAACTCGGCCTTTGCGACACTGTCGGCGGTCTGGCCCTCGCTCGTGGTGGGAGCCTGCTCCGCACCGGCGGACTTCGTGACCTCCTCACCCTCTTGCTTGGTGCCCGCGTCTGGCTCGACGCTCTTCGCGCACCCAGCCACCAGCACACCGGCCACAAGGCAAAAGAACCATGTTGGCAAATGCTTCATCAACCTACATAATGGCAGAGACCTCCCGCAACGTTCCCCAAGTCCCATCAAAACAGACCGCCCGGCCACCCACGTCTCTCGTCTCAAGTCAAACAAGACTGACCCTCCCCACGCCCCTCAGCCCTGCTCACCAAGCCCGGAGGCCCGACACTCATCTGCGACGATAACCTCTGGATCCCCACGACCGCCCCCCCAAAGGCATGAAAAAACCGCCCCGCGCCAAAAACGGCGCAGGGCGGCCACGTCCCTAGAACCTGCGACTCAGGAACACGTTGATCCGGTTGTTCGTACCAGGCGACAAGCCGCCCGAATAGTCCGTCCGCCACAACAGGTAGTTCACGCCGATGTCGAACCCGCTTCCAACCCGGAACAGGTTCGAAACGTACCAAGACCGGTTGTAAACACGGCCCCCGGCGGCGACGTCACCGTTCGAAGGGTCGTCAAACGTGTGACCGAAAGCAAGCCGGTACTTCGGCCCGACCTCGAACCCAAGCTCGACCCAACCGCCACGACTGTCGATCTCCTGACCTGTCCCGGTGTTCACGCCCTGGCCGATCCCACCACGGAAGTCCGAAAGGTTCCGGCCCCGCCAGTACTCGCCACGGATGTTCACCGATTTGCTCAGCTGCCAAGCAAGGTCCACACCCACGGAGTTCGAGTCGAACGACGTCTGACCAGCCACCGGCGTCTGCGTCTTCTCCTTGGCCACGTGTCCCCACAGACCAAAAGAAACGCCGCCAGACTTGATCCCCAACCGGCCCTGGAAGTTCGGAGAACCAGCCTCCTCCCCGTCCCGGATCCCGTTCGAATCAAGGTCCTTGCCGTCGATCGCACCGGTCAAACCCAGCGCGATGCCAAAGTCAAAGCCCTGGCCTGTGTGGGTGAACCGCACCTGCGGGCGCCGGTCACCGAGGTTCCCCGCGTTCCACATCATGCTGTCGTCGTTAGGGGAAGGGAACAAAGGACTGATCAAGTCCCATGTCTGACCCACCAACAACGAGGTCCGACCGTTCGTCATGTCAACGTAGCCGTGACGCAGCCTGACCGCCTGCCGAGACTCTGAGCCACCGTTCTGGAAGTCCAGCTCGATCTTGCTCTTCAGGTCGTAACCCTTCACCGTCCCGGTGGGAGCCACCAGGTCGAACCCCACCCGCGTCAACCGTGGGTGTAGCCCGAACTGGCTACGGTTCGTCCCGCCGGTGGTCGTCTGAGAGACCACCCAACCAGGAAACTGGTTGTTGTTCATCCTCTGGCTGTCAAAGATCGCGTCGGTACGGACCTGACCGTAGACCTTCACCGTGTCCTTGCTGCCAGAAGCCGTCACCGGCGGGGCGGGCTGCTGGGCCTTCAAACGGTCGATCTCCGCCGCCTGCGCGATCGTGATCTTCCTCAGGTCCCTCAGCTGCTCCAAAATCCCCTCCTGCGTCGCCGCATAGACCCGCTCGTAAGACATCTCCCACTTCGCCTCCACCGCGCTGCCGCCCGATTCCGCGTAAGGGTAGATAAAGTAGTTGAGCGGCCCCCCCGCCTGGGCAGGGTTCAACGTGATGTCACGGCCGATTGCCATCGCCACCGCGCTGCGCTCCACCACCAGACCGCCGAACAACTGGTCCTTGAACTCCGGCTTCGAACTGTCCGTCCACCGGCGCGCGTCAGAAGCGTCCAGAGGCATCCAGCCCTTGCCGTCAATGTAGAACCACGTCCAGCAGTGGTAACCGCCGATCTTCCCGGTCAAGGGGATCGGGTCGCTCACCGGGATCCCAGTGATAGGGAACCCGTACTCCAGATAGGCCGGCACACCCTGCGCCCGCGACATCGAAATGATGTAGCTGTGCAGGTCGCTGCAGTTGCCCTTCTTGTAGTCGCACACAAAAGCAACG
>CAZGER010000108.1:0-6582 GCA_964524565.1 uncultured Chthonomonas sp.
TGGGCATTGGGAGGTGGCGCCTCCACGGTTCCCGCCTGCGCCAAGGAGGCATCGCAGGACATTGCAATAACGACGGCGACAGCGAAGGAACACGCGGCAACCTCGCACCAACGCGACCATTTCCGAGCGAAGCTATCGCGCTCCTGGTCCGGCTGTGGTGGACGTCCGTTGTGGACACCCAGCCAGTCACTGACTTTGAGTGGTACCTCGAGCGTGCGGTCGGCCTCGCACAAGGCGACGGCTACTCGGTCGGTCTGGTGCGGACGGCGTACTGGCCCGTGGGGTATCCAATGTTCCTCAGCCTGGTTTTCCGGCTCCTGGGCAGCACCCTTCTTGTCGCAAAACTCACGAACGTCGTCTTGTCTGCCGCCTGTGCCTCAGCGACATGTTCCTTGGCATGGAAGACCGGGGCGGGGAAGTGGACGGCGGTGGCAGCCGGGCTCCTGATGGCCCTCTCGCCGCCGATGGTCGCCTACAGCGGGATCCTGGCGAGCGAGCCTTTGTACATCCTTCTCAGTCTGTTGGCCTGCCAGGCCGCTCTGGCTGCGGCAAGGCACTCTGTCGCGTGGGGCTGGGCGGGGTTTTGGAGCGGCTTCGCCGCCCATGTGCGGCCCCAGGCTGCGCTCGTGCCCTTGATCTTGGCGGTATCGACCCACCGGTTCCAGAACCCCAAGCAGCGGACCGCCCTGTGGAAGACCGCGGCCGTCGCGATGGTGAGTCTGACCTTGGTCATGGTTCCGTGGACTGTCCGCAACTGGCGCACGTTCGGGAGCCCGGTTTTTGTCTCTACAAACGGCGGGGACAACCTGTGGATCGGGAGCGCACCGGGGGCGACCGGACGGTACATCACTCCCCCGGGGCGACCGGCAGAGCCGTCGGTGGAACTTGAAAACGACCGTCGGACGCGGGCGGAGGCGATGGGCTACATCCGGGAAGATTTCGGCAGATACGCCTCCCTTGCCGGACCCAAGCTTGCGGCCACGTTCTTGAGCGCGACAGACGCCCCCTATTGGGCTTTCCAGACCGAGCGCGGGACGCTCTCGGTGCCTGGCACAGGACCTGAGCGAGATGCTTTCTTGGTGTTCCGCCAGGTCAACCTGGTCTGGACGTACTCTCTGATCCTGTTCGCCGCCATCGGGACGGCAGTCGGACTTTTGTCCAGCCTGGGGAGGAGGCTCGTCGCGCTGGCTCTCCCTCAGGTTGCGTATGTGGCGCTGGTGTCGGTCGTGTTCTTCGGCAACGGAAGGTTCGGGCTTCCGGCGCAGCCGTTCCTTGTCCTGTTGGGGTGTGGTGCGTTCGCCTCGATAAGGGAATGGTCGGCGAGGCAACCTGCCTCAGCCGACCCCCTGGTTGACAGTTAGAAGCTGTTTAGTTCTTTTGGTACATGAACTTGTCGAAGTAGACCCGTAGGATCGGCCCTTCTTCGGCGTCCATGCCGATCTCGTCGAGGTACTCGTGGTCGATCTCAACGTGACCGTGGTCCGCCTCTTCTTCCTCTTCCTCTTTGCCCTTCTTCTTGTCCTTCTTGCTCTCGGACTTTTTGTCCTTCTCTTCCTCTTCTGGCGGATGGGCCGCGTGGAGGTTGTGGTTGATAGCCGCCGCCAGTTCCCGTTTGAGGAACTTCAGGGCGTCTGGTTTTGTGAGGTCGTCGATCGTCTTTTGGGAAAGGACCAAGTTGACTGCGTCTCGGGCCACCGAGTAGGTTCCGCCCCCGTGCCCTTCTGCGCCTCCGGTCGGGTCGGATGCGTGCGTCTCTTTCTCGGTCTGCACCGAGATTTGGCAGACCAGGAACGTCCGCCCGTCCTTGAGGTTGATCACCATCTCCTCGCCGAGCGATTCGACCCCGCCGACCTCGATCGGTTTCTCCTCAGGTTCTTCCTTTTTGCCACCGCTCATGGCGAAGAACCCGCCCCCGACCACGACGAGCGCCGCGACCAGGATGATCGGCAGCTTCCCGCCCTTTTTCTTCTCTTTCTTTCCTTCGGCCATACTGTCAACCCTGCTGGGTTGTTCCACATTTCGGGCTCGAACCCACAGTGGGCCTGGACCCTAATGACCAGGGGGGTTCAATGGGGGCACTCCGATCCTTCACAATGGCCCCATGGCCAACACAACCGACACGACAATGTGGCAAGAAATAGCGGAGAGGGGCGTGCATTCCGTCGTCGCCAAGATCAGCGACGGCGAGGCCGGGGCCATGGCAGAACAGTTCGGGACCCTGAACTACCGGCCCTTGCCCGTCAACGTCGTTCACGGTGAAGGGGCCAGGGTCAGCGATGCCGCCGGAAAGGAGTACATCGACTGCATCGGCGCCTACTCGGCGGTTTCCCACGGGCACCTTTCCCCCAACATTGTCCGGGCCGCCAAGGAGCAGCTCGACCACATTGCGGTCGTTTCCCGGGCGTTTGTCAACTCCGAGGTTTCGCTCTTTTTGAAGGGTCTCGCCCAGTTTTGCGAGTTGGACCGCGTCTGCCCCATGAACACTGGGGCCGAGGCGATCGAAACCTGCATCAAGCTGGCCCGAAAGTGGGGTTACACCCAAAAGAAGGTCGCGGCTGGCCAGGCTGAGATCATCGCCTTCAACGACAACTTCCACGGCAGGACGACGACGATCGTCGGCTTCAGCACGGAATCTGGCTACAAGGACAACTTTGGGCCGTACACACCTGGGTTCAAGACCGTCCCATTTGGCGACATCGATGCCCTTAGGGCGGCAGTGACGCCGCAGACCGTGGCGATCCTCGCAGAGCCGATCCAGGCCGAGGGTGGGATCATCATTCCGCCTGAAGGATGGATGACCCAGGTTCGGCAGCTGTGCGACGAGGAGAACATCCTCTTGGTCTGGGACGAGATCCAAGTCGGGTTCTACAGGACCGGGCACAAGTTTGCGTGGATGGCGGAGCCTGGTGCGCGGCCGGACATGATCGCGGTGGGCAAGCCTCTCGGCGGGGGCCTCGTCCCCGTGTCTGCGGCAGTCGGACGCGACGAGGTCATGTCGCTGTTCCAGCCAGGCGAGCATGGATCGACGTTTGGCGGAAACCCGTTCGGCGCGGCGATCGCGTTGGCAGCCCTTGCTGAGTTTGAGACTGGCGGGTTTGTCGAGTCGGTCGGCCAAAAGGGAGAGACAGTCATGGCCCGCCTCCGCTCCTTGCCCAAAGACAAGGTCAAAGAGGTCCGGGGCCGGGGCTTGGTCATCGGGATCGAGGTCGCAGACGGCATCGACACGAAGGCGCTTTCGGCGGCCCTGACAGAACGCGGTCTGTTGACCAAAGAGACCCGACGCCGCACGTTCCGGCTCACACCGCCCCTGACCATCACCCAGGAGACCCTGGACGACGCGGTCGACCGGTTCGAAGCAGCCTTGGGGGCGGTTTAGGAGTGTCGGCCTACCCTGGCATCGACAGTGTCGTAGATCAGGCATTGGGGGCTTTGGCCCTCGCAGCGGACTCTGAGCAGCTGCGCCAGATCCACTCTGACTTCCTGGGGAAGTCGGGGCAGGTCAGTCTGCTCATGCGCTCGATCGGGGCCCTCTCGAACGACGAGAAGCCGCTGTATGGCGCAGCCGTCAACGACGCGAGGGCGAGGGTCGAATCGGCTTACGAGGCGGCAGAGGCGAAGATCAGATCGGCCGAGCTGGAGAGGCAGTTCGCCACCGAGACGATCGACGTGACGATGCCTGGAAGGCGCCCCCGGGCTGGGCGCGAGCACGTCCTTCAACTCGCCACGAACAAGATCAAGAGGACGCTCGGTTCGATGGGTTTTGTCTACATGGAAAGCCCAGAACTTGAACTCTTCAAATACAACTTTGATGCGCTCAACTACCCGCCCGACCATCCGGCGATGGACGAGCAAGACACGTTTTATGTCACGGACGATCTCGTGCTGAGGACACAGTGCACGGCGCTCCAGGGCAGGGTCTTTGAGACGGTCAAGCCGCCGCTTCGGGTTTTCACCGTCGGCAGGACGTACCGCAACGAGGCGGTCGACCGGACGCACGGCCACACGTTCCACCAGGTTGATTGCTTCATGGTCGACCGGGGCGTTTCGATGGCGCACCTCAAGGGCACGCTCGGCACGTTCGCGCGGGCAATGTTTGGCGACGAGGTCAAGGTGCGGTTCCGGCCAGACTTCTTCCCGTTTGTCGAGCCGGGAGTCGACTACGCGATCTCGACCCCAAAGCTGTTCGGCGGAAAGTGGGTCGAGCTCGGTGGGGCCGGGCTGGTCCACCCGAACATCCTTGAGCGGTACGGCATCGACACGTCCGAGTTCTCTGGGTTCGCGTTCGGCCTTGGCGTCGAGAGGATTCCGATGATGGCGCACGGGATAGACGACCTTCGGCACTTTATGGACAACGACCTGAGGTTTTTGGAGCAGTTCGCTTGAAGTTCACCGAGTCGATGCTGCGCGATTACGTGACGCTCGCCGAGTCCGCCGAGCAGATCGGCGACCTGCTGACGATGACCGGGTTTGAGCTCGAAGACATCGAAGTGGTCGAGGGCGAGAAGGTCCTGGACGTCAACATCATGGCGAACCGAGGCGACGGAGCCTCGGTCATCGGCATGGCCCGCGAGGTCCTGGCCAAGTCTCCCGCTGCAAAACCGACCAGGCTGTGGGAGTCGGCGTCGGCAAGGTTCCCCGCCTCCGACGCAGGCTCACGGGATGTGTGGAACCACTGCTCGCCCAGCATCCAAACTCCGGAGTGCACCAGGTTCGCCGCGCGGGTGTTCCTCGATGTCGAGAACGGGCCATCGCCGGCCAAGTTGCAGGAGCGTTTGCGAAAGATCGGGCAGCGGCCCATTTCCCTGCTGGTGGACTTGACCAACTACGTGATGTTCGAGACCGGGCAGCCGCTCCATGCTTACGATCTGGACAAACTTCCTGGCGGAACCATCACTGTTCGTCAGGCAGAGGCGGGCGAGATCCTGACGACCCTCGATGAAAAGGAGCACAAGCTCAGCCCAGAAAACATGGTGATCTGTGACGCCGCGCGCCCGATCGGGGTGGCGGGGGTCATGGGTGGGCTCGACACCGAGGTCTCTGAGACCACGACCCGCTGCCTTCTAGAAGCGGCCCACTTCAGGAACACCTCCGTACGCAGGACTCGGAAGCAACTTGGCCTGCACACAGAGGCGAGCTACCGTTTTGAGCGCCACGTCGATCCCGAGGGGGTCGTTGCTGCCCTGAACCGGTTTGCGGAGCTGTACGAAGAGTCGACCGGCAAGCGGCCAGTGCCAGGAGTCGCGGACGTCTATCCGGCAAAGCCGGAGATCAGGCAGGTCAGGGTGCGGGTCTCACGGGCCTCGACCCTGCTCGGGATGGCGGTGACCCTGCCCGAATCGAGGGGCTATCTCGAATCGCTCGGGTTCATCGTGGTCGGACAAGACCAAGACTCGCTCTCGGTGGTCGTGCCTTCCTGGCGGTCCGATATCGAGCGCGAAGAGGACCTGGTGGAAGAGATCGGACGGGTCCACGGGTACGAGAAGATCCCGGCCGAACTGCCGATCGGCTCCACACCGGTCGGAGGCGCACACGGCTTTGAGGAGCTCACGGACAAGGTGCGCGAATCGATGCTCAGGTGCGGGTTCACACAGTGCGTCTCACACTCGTTGGGCGACGCTCACGCGCTGGACGCCGACACTGTGCGGGTGGTGGTGCGCAGTCCCCACGCGCCAGAAATGGCCCTTCTGCGCAACAGCAACCTGCCGTGCCTTTCCGACGCGGCAAACCGGAACGAGGTCAAGGACATCCACTTGTTCGAGATCGGACGTGTGTTTAGCGAAGGGCTTGAGCAGACTGGCCTTGCCGTCCTGAGCATCGGGCGTTTCGACACGGAGTCTTGGCGTGATACCGACGCGACCGAGGCTGACTTTTTCACCCTCAAAGGCGTTGTGTCCGAGATCCTGCGCTCCATTGGGCTCGAGGCGGAGTTCGTGCCCGGCCCGCAGGACGCGAGGTTCCACCCTGGCCGGTCGGCCAAAGTCGTGGTACATGGCGTGGTGTGCGGAGTCATGGGGCAGATCCATCCAGAGGTCGCCCGGGCGTGCCCACTTTCTGCCAAGGCTGTGATGGCGGACCTTGTCCTGGACACTCTGTCTGGTCTGACCACGGAAGAGCGGGGCTTCCGAGCGGTCTCAAGGCACCCGGCGATCCGCCGGGACATCGCATTTGTCATCGACCAGTCCGTGCCGTTCTCAAAGGTCTCGGAGACGGTTGTCGCAGCGGCGGGAGATTGCTTGGAGTCCCATTGGCTGTTCGATGTCTACGTCGGTGGAAACGTCCCGGCTGGCTCTCACAGCTTGGCTCTGGGGCTCCAACTTCGTAAGCCCGACTCCACGTTCACGGACGAGGAAGCGAACCAGGTGCGGGATTCTGTCGTGTCGGCGCTTGAATCGCTGGGAGCGAGACTGCGGTAGCGAACAGCTTCCAGACGACCGAGCCGTACATCGCGACAAAGATCGCCCACATCGCGCCGGGCCAGTACAGGTAGTGCCCGAAGTACTTGAGCCACGCCATCGGCAGGAACGAGAGCAGGGCGATGGCGGCAGCTGCGACGAGCTGCCATCTCGCCGGTGACCTTGCGAC
>CAZGER010000109.1:0-4087 GCA_964524565.1 uncultured Chthonomonas sp.
GTGGGTGTCGCGGGTGTTCGACCCGTCGGTGGCATCGGAGGGGTACAGGCGCCTTTCTGTCCGGGTGAGGTCGGTTGGCTCTGGCGGCTTGCCGTTGCGGTTGGAGACAAGGGGCAAATCGTGGTCGCTTACCACGGGGGCGGACGGCGTGTGGGTGGACAGGGTGGTGGACCTTTGCGCCCCGGAGAACCTCTCTTTGAGCCCGGACGAGAAGGTGAGCAGGTTCCCGTTGAGCGAGGCCGCGCTGGTTCAGGACTCGGCGCACTGGGGCGTGAGCCTGATTGACGAAATTTTGATCGACGGGCTGGACGAGGGAGGGCACTATGAGTTCGACGTGATCGAGCTAGTCCGCGATGGCGTCGCGCAGGGCTCTTTTTTGCCGGCGTACAAGACTTGGTTCCAGCGGCAAGAGCCGGACGGGACGGTCGTCCAGCCTTATTGGTGGAGCAAGGTCGACGGGCGGATCGCCGACCTGCCGGGGATGGTCTCGCCGGGTGGGTCTTATTCTTGGCCGAGCCTGGGCGATCTGGCGGACTGGGTCGGGCTGCTGGGCGGCTGGGAGTTGACGACGGGGGATCCTGCCCCGGACGATTACCACGGTGACGGGAACCCGGCGCAGTTCGGATGGGGAAGCGGGGCTGTGGCGACGCCGGAGGGATGGTCGATCGGGGTGAACGCCGAGTTTGTCGGGCCGGTCGGGGTTTTGGCGCAGTCGTTGTGGGACGAGGTCGCCGCCTATGGCGGGGCAGGCGACGTGTGGTCGGTCGGCGGGGCGTTCGGGGGCCCGACGAGGCTTTGGAGCGCGAAGTTCCTTCGGTCTGCGGCATGGGGTTTGGTGCTTGGACCTGGCGGCCCCGTCTCTGGTGCGGACGTCCGGTTCTTGCGTGCGGGGACGGTCGACCGCGGTGGGGGACTGACCGACGCGGCAGGGTCGTTTGAGACAGGGACGCCTTGGGGGGACTGTCCGCACGACTATGCGGTCGGGTGGAGCGGTGGGCTCACGCCGCTGTTCGCGGCGCAGAACCGGATGCGGTACCGGAGGGTCGTCCACGAGATCGGTTCTGGCGGGGCGGTGAGCCTTGACTGGCACGAGAGCGGCGAGACGGTGCGGGCGAGGGTCGATGCGGGCGGGGCGGTCTGGCTTGGGATCCGCGACGGGAGCGGGCCGTACCGCGAGGTTTCGACGGGTTTTCAGGCGGAGCATGTCGCGGTCCGGTTTGGGACAGGCAGGGGTCTGCGCGTGTGGCTGGCGGTGGCCCTTGGCGGGTCGGTGAGCCTTGCCTATTCGGACGATCTGGGAGGTTTATGGAATATGGCTGGTGTTTTGGCAACGGGTGTGACGGGTTTTCCGGCGATGTGGATCCACCGGGACGGGCGGCGTTTTGTCTACTGGGTGGCTGGGAGCCAGGTGGACGGTGTGATCTTGGACGGCTCTGGCGCTGAGCTCAGCCGTCCGCTGGGTGTGAGGACGGGGGTTGACGCGGTCGGTTTGGCGGTGGCTGTCTCAGACCGTTTGGCGGGCCGGGTGGAGGTTGAGCTGCTTTCGGTGGAAGGCGGGAACCTGGTGAGTTCGGTGAGCACGGACGGTGTCGTCTTTGCTTAGGCGGGGTCGATGATTCTGGCGGGAATGCTGGGGCCTGGAACCTATGGTCGTGGAACACAAGGCATGTCGCACAGTGATCCAGGCGTTGTTCGGACGTCTGAACCATACGTGACAGAGGACATCAGGAATGACTAGCTTACTTGCAATATCGGCCCTGGCCGTCACGGCACCGTTGCCGGAGATCGGTCCTGCTATCGCGGCCGCCCTTGCCAGTGGGTCGGTGTTCGACGGAGGTGGTCAGACCTATTCTTTGAGTTCTCAGCACGTTGTGGAGGCCAAGAACGGTGTCACGATCCGGAACGCCACGATCATGGTGGGCGACGACGTGGGGCACAATCCTGCGAGCCCGAGCCTTCCGACGAGCTTTACCGTTTTGGGCTTTGACCGCTGCACGAACCTTCGGGTCGAGGGGTTGAACATGATCTCATCGGGGAGGTCGTTCAACCTGATCGGTTTTGCCGAGTGCACGGGGGTGACCATGAAGGGTTGCGAGTTCACGGGGGGTATCGGTCGGCAGGCGATGTTTGTCGGTTCGAACAACGTGACGATCGAGGAGAACAGGTTTGTCGGCAAGCCGACGAACACCAGGGAGCTGCTTTATGTGGCGTCGGGGCACCCTTGGTTCTCGCAGAGCATGGCCCTGAGCATGGGGTACACGTGGCAGCCTGACAACCGTTGGCGCGGCGGCGAGAACCGCGGTTCTTGGATCGGGGACTTTGAGTCGGCGCGTCTTGTGAACCTGAACGGCACCTCGCAGACGGCGACGATCTCTTGGCAGAACATGTACGTGAAGAACCCTCGCAAGCCGTTGACGGAGCTTGAGTGGAGGCTGTTCTGGCCGGGAATGGATCCGAACTACAAGTTTTCTTGCACGAGCTTTAGCTATGCGGGGGACCCGAACCCGGCTTGGCCACAGAGCGGGACCGTGACGGTGAAGGGGAGCCGGTTCGCGGGGGACACTGCTCCGATGCCGGCCGGTCAGGCGATCTGGTTCTGTTTCGACCCGAACGGGTTTGCCAAGAACATCACTGTCCGGAACAACACGATCATGTGGAACCAGAAGTGGAGCGGCATGAGCTTTTACTGGGTCGACGGGTTTGTGGTGGAGGGCAACAGTGTCCACGACAACCACGACTACGGCCTTGGTGCGGAGTTTTGCCGCAACGGTGTTTTTAGGAACAACGTGTTGACCGGGAACCAGTGGATGGGCGGCAAGCCTTGGAACCAGATCGAGCTTGTCGGTTTGGCCGAGAACATCGTGATCGAGCGGAACCTGGCCAACCAGGTCGGGGTCGTGGGCTGGTCTTGCCCGCAGACGAACATCAGGAGCGATGCGAGGATCAACGTTCGGGAGATGCCTAGGAACTGGATCGTCGCGATGACAGACCCGACAGGGCCGATCTTGCGGCCGGTGTTCGGTTCTTCCAACTAGGCGGTAGCCCTTTGCGGCCCGGGGGCCAGGTCAATGACCTGGCCCCCGGGCCTTTTTAGATTTGACATGAGTGAATTGAGGACAGACGGGAGTGTGGTGGGATACCAGGATCCTGCCTATGACGGCTTTGCGATCAGCGCGAGCGACACAGTGGACCTGGCCAGGACGACGAGGGGTGTGTTCGTGGGCACAGGGGGCGACTTGAAGGTGACGCTGGTGGGCGGATCGACGGTTTTGATGCGGAACCTTGGTTCTGGCTGTCTGCTGCCCATCCAAGCGACGAGGGTGTTTGCGACTGAGACGACGGCCAGCGACCTTGTGGGGTTGGTTTGAGCGTGGTCGGAATGGGTTTCATGCCGGGGAGCGAGCACCCGGCTGCGGCGAGCCTGCGCGCGATCGCTGCGACGCGTCCGCTGCGGGCGCTCTGTGTGGGGGACTCGGTCTCGAGCGGGAGCGGTAACAACGGGAGCTGGTTCACCCATATGGTCTGCCGGTCGGACGGGAGGTTGCTCAACTGGTACTACCCGACGGACTCCTCCAAGGTGTTGGCGAACGAATCGTACGCTATCTCGGGGGCGACGATCGATGGGTTTCTGGCAGATTCCCGGCGGGACGACTCTGTGCGAGCCAAGGCGGACGTTGCCTTTGTGAACCTGGGGTTGAACTCTGTCAGCGCGCCCGGGAGCCAGATGAGCGCATCGGACAGGACGAAGATGCGGGAGGGGTTCACGGACGTGTGCGAGGCCCTGGCGCTTTCGGGGAAGGTGGTCGTTTGCTTGCCCTTGTCCGCTAGCAGTGCGAAGGAGGGTGCTGAAATCGTGGAGTTCAACGCCTGGATGGGCGAGTTGGCGCGGAGCCACGGGTTCTTACTAGGCCCTGACGTTTACGGGGCGGTCTCGGCGGACATCGGGAGTCTGACTATTGACGGGGTCCACCTAAGCGGGGCGGGGGTGAACCTGGTCGGGGGCATGGTGGGGGACTGGCTCAAGCGGGTTGTCCCGATGCGGCCCCCGATCTTTAACCCGACGTCGCCGGTCGGTTCCCAGACCGGC
>CAZGER010000109.1:4097-6575 GCA_964524565.1 uncultured Chthonomonas sp.
GCGCTGGACGGGCAAGACGTCTGGGTGGGGAAACGCGGGGTATGGAAGTCCGGCGGGGACTTTCACTGCGTCGGCGGTGGGTGCTTCGAGCGGCGCGCCTTACGGGAGCTGGCTGGTGACCAAGACCGGCGGGGAGAACATCTACTGCATGTCGCCGGCGAACCTGACGACGGGGTTCGTCGCGGGGGACTGGGTCATGCGGGTCGTGCGGATCAAATCGAGCTGTCTTGCCGGGGGGAGCTATCTGGCATCTGACTTTTCGTGCGTCGGGGGGCATGCGGGCGCCTTTTGGGCGATCCACGGGGCGTACGACTTTGCCGATTGGGCGACTTTGGCGTCTGTGTACAAGGTCCCTGCCGGGACGACGGCGTTGAAATCGCAGGTCTTCATGAAGTCGCTGGGAGGCGCGGGGACGAGTTCGACGGGGGCGTTTGAGATCGGGGACGGTGGGGTTGTGAACCTGACCGCGCTCGGGATTGCAGAGGCTTGGGGTCTAGCTTAAAGAAACAGAGCGGTGCGTCTGACTGACGCACCGCTCTTTTGGGGGCTGATACTACCGGCCGTAGCCGCGGCCGCCTCGGTCGCGTCCGCCACCGCCGCCGCCGTATCCTCCACCACCGCCGCCACCCCGGTCTTCACGAGGCCGTGCCTCGTTGACCCTGATTTGGCGACCGTCGAGGTCTTTGCCGTCCCACTTTTCAATGGCGGCATCCATACTTTCTTCTGGGACATCGACAAATCCGAAGCCCCTGCCGTCGATGACCTTTGCGTTTGTGCCTCCGAACTCAGCGAATGCATTCACAAGGGATGATTCTGTCGTAGAGTACGACAGATTTCCGATAAACAGTCTTTTGCTCATTTCCGTTTTGAGCGTGGGTGAATCTCTCAAGGGACGGGCAACGAGCTGAGCTCAAACCGTGACTTGCCGATGCAGCCAGCGCTGGACTTTAGCACGATACCCGGATTTAGAACCAGCCCTAGTTTTTTGCCAGTCTCTCGGCCTTGTCGGTGAGGGAGACGTTCTTGTGAATGATCCTTCCGTCGCCGTGTGCGCCGACCTGGATGGAGTGGAACTTGGGGTTCATTTTGCCGGTCAGCCAGCCTTCGTTGAGCATGGACTCGAGGGTTTGGATCGCTGTGTCCATGACGAACTTTTTGCTGTAGTGCGCGGCCTCTCGCCTGAACTTGAACACGGCGAACTCGAGGATGGCGTTGATGTCGCGCTCGGTCTTTGTGGCTTCTGCCAGCACCTTGTGCATGCCGTAGAGGGGGAGCCTGTCGGTGCCCCGGACGTAGGTTTTGACCGACCCGATCTGGCCCTCGCGGTATGTGGGCAGGTCGAGGGTGTCGGCCCCATCGACATTGAGCCTGAAGACGTTGTACTTGTTGATCTCCCAGGGGTGGGCCTCACCGAGCCAGTTGCCGGCGATCCTTCTGGTCGCGGTGATATCCAGTCCGCCGATGCCGACCTGACCGAGGGCATCGTGGGTGAAGCCTCCGGCGGCGAGCCATTGGAACGCGTCCGTGGCATTGAGCTTGAGCCCCGCCTCGGCGGCGATCTCTCTTGTGTAGTCTTTGAGGTCGGTGAAGATGCCGTTGTTGGAGTACCAGAAGTCGGCGAACCGGATGTGCTGTCGGACGCGGTTGACCTGGTTGCGCTCGTAGTGGTGCCTCAGCCACTGGGGATCGTGGTCGCCGGATTCGAGGGCGAGGACGGTGTAGGCGAGCTCGCGGGCGCCGGTGTGGGTGAGTGTGAGACCCGCGGCGAGGATCGGGTCGGCAAACCCTCCGGCCTCGCCGACGATGAACCAGTTGTCGCCGTAGAGCCGTTCGCTGACGAAGGACCAGTCTTTGGTCGCTTGGATCTCTCCGAGGCTGGTGGCGTTGCTGAGGAGCTCGGACACGAGGGGTTCTTGGGCGAGTGCCCAGTCGTAGATCTCGGCCGGGCTTTTGCCGGACTGCTTGTAGTACGCCGCCGGGCAGATGAACCCGACGCTGACTTTGTCCTTGGCGATGGGGATGTACCAGATCCACCCGGAGCCGATGCTGAGGACGAGGACGCGGGTGCCTTCTTGCCCGATCTTCATGGCCCATTCGGCACCGCTGAAGTAGTTCCAGAAGGCGACGTTTTGCAGCTTTGTCGGGCAGTCCGAGTTGATTTCGAAGACCCTTCGGAGGAGGCCGGCGGCGCCGGTGGCGTCGATGTAGTGGTTGGCGCGGCAGCATGTGCCATCGCTGGTTTTGAGGCAGGTGACGCTGTCGGCGTCCTTCTCCACGTCTCTGATGCGGACGGGGGAGTGGACGACACAGCCAAGCTCTTCGGCCCGGTCGAGGAGGATCTTGTCGTAGATGGAGCGATCGACCTGGAAGGCGAGCCTCGTGGCTTGTCCGGTGTAGGACCGTGGCCTTGGTTCGTCGACGTAGTCCTCGGCGGGCATGAACTCGAAGTCCCAGAAATCGGTGGAGCTGCCCCACCGG
>CAZGER010000110.1:0-6553 GCA_964524565.1 uncultured Chthonomonas sp.
GGGAACAGTCCTGTCGGGGCGGTTGATCCGAGTGGGCTGATGATGCTGGTTGCTCCCCTGGGGCTTAATGGCGAATCCGGTTCTCACAGTGCCATGCCCGACGATGGGCTGTTCGTGTCATGGTTGAAGTGGTTCGGCGAGACAGCGTTTGGTGAAACATTTACCACATTATCCGGGTCGGGCGGCACGGTTGCCGGTGCGGGCATGGCAGTGGCTAGCGGTGGTGCCGCACTTGGATCTGCCATAAAGCCCTTATATGGCTGGAGGGCTAGAAACGAGGCAGCCTTGGAGGGAGACTTTGAAACGGCAGGAATTTCTGCAGAAGATGCCTTTGACAAGCGCATGCGACCGAGATATATGCGAGCTACCGAGGAGGATGTACCAAAGTGACGCCCCTGCTTGTTAGCTACTTGCTGGTGTACGAGGCGACATGGTGGTCGGCCGGCGCGGATGTCGGTGCCTGGCACGTGCAGTTGCCATTGGCTTGGGTGATTGACGGTCGCAGCGACTTTAGTTCTAGGTTTAGCAACCAGCAGGCCACGATTACGGTCCATGATGTATCGGGACTTGATAACCGATTGTGGGGCACCGCGGAATGGCAGAGCCTGATCGATGATATTCAAACATCAGGTGACTTTGTTGTGGTCATGAAGCGGACTCAGAATGCTGGAGGTACGAAGTATCTGTTCGGCGAATATTCGAGTGGTGGGAAAACATTGATTTCGGGATCCAAGTTTTACAAAGGACATGTGCTAGAGGCGATTCTTGTTGGACAAATTAGCCAAGAGAAGACGGCTGCCTTGGATTATCTTCTTAAAACAGCTTACGTAAGAGCGAGATGAGCTTGCCTCCTGTCCGTGCATTGTTGGTGATAGGGATTGCTTCGGTAGGATTGGGAGTGACGGCAATTGCTAGCCGGTCGGTTGGGCAAGTCCGGCCGGTAGAAGGGAGCGTCGCAGTTTCCATCGGCATGGTCTTCCTAATATTTGGGATTTGCGTGTTGGGAATCTATCTGCGGTTCCGCTCGGATGAGTGAGGAGCCCGACAGTGGGTGTCTGTTATGTTGAGATCGCTGGTATGCGAATGGCTACGCTTGCAAGTCTCATGGGTTGATCGGGTCTTTAGGGGTCGGGGATTCTGGCAAAAGGTGGTGGGGTACGGATGTGGAGGTGTGGAGGCCCCTTATGTTTTGGGCCGTGACCTGGTCAGGGGCCGGTCGGGGCTTGTGCAGAGGGTCATGTGCAGGCCCTACTGTAATGTCTGTCGACCCGAATGGCCGGACGGCTGGGGTAGGAGGCACACGCTGTTGAGCATGGCCAGGGCAATGTGGAGGCAAATACTGGGTACATTTACGATGTCGAAAAGCGAGACGGCGGGATCGTGTGACACGCCATGAGAAGTTGGCCATGAAAGGATCTGTTGGTGTTATGGTTTTAGTGACGATAGCGGGCTGTGGACTGTGCTTTCCTGGTTGCACAGAGCAGACACCCCGGGAGATAGATCCCGAAGTCGAGGAGGCTCTGAAGGATGTGGAATGGGGCAACCACACCTTTGAGGAGTTATCTTGGTTTGCTCCGTCGCTCTACGAAGTGCAATGTAGGGTTTACGAGTACTTCATTACGAACGATGACTGGCCAAAGAAGTTTACAGATATCGCACCAACTGGCCGATTGCCGTATTACCAAGGCGGCGATCCTCGGCGTGAGCTCATGGGATATTTGCGATCTGACGAGGTTTCCTTTGTGATGACCAGTAGTACTCAAGATCAGTGCACTTTGGCGCTCAGGATGCGGGATATGAAAAGGGAACTGGTTTTTGAAGCAAGTGAGGCACGTCACAATGTGCGGCGGCCAGGTAGAGTGACTGCGGACTAGGCGACGGGATTACTTCAAAGGTTCAGTTGTGTACGTGGAATCGATGGTGAGTAGCATACTGAAGGCGCAGAGCGAGATCTGTGACAAGCTTTCAGGGGGTTAGATATGGACATCTGCGTTGGGGCCGCGGTGGACAGGAGTGATGCAAAGAGCACTATGAAGTGGGCTTGGCAGGAATGCAATGACAAACAATGACTCTCAATGTGAGGACGATTTGCACGATCAGATTTGGGACCTGCATGACGAGGTGTACGTCGGCGGGGCAGCGATAGAACCTTGGATGCGGGAGACAGCCACTTTGGGCTTACGGGACAACGACCCGGAAATTCGGTGGGCCTCGTTGGACATTGTTTCGCTGTTTGGTATGCCGCAAGACGCTGAGATTGCGCGGGAGATGCTTGATGACGAGGATTCGCAGGTTCGCATGTCGGCTGTGACGGCAATTGGGGAGTTGTGCGGTGCAGGTGCCAAGGACGAGGTTCTCCGCGCTTGTTCCGACGTGGATCCTTATGTCCGGCGCGAGGCTTACCTAGCGTTTGGTCAATTGTCGGGCGACAAGGCGGTTAAGGACATGGAGTCTTGGTTGATCACTGAGAGCCATCCGGCTGCTGTGGTAGGCATTGTGGCAGCGCTTGTCTACGTTGGGCAACGTGCCTATGTGCGCCGTCTGGCAGAGCTCGCGTCGCATTCGCATCCGCACGTGTCAAGTCCCGCTCGGTGGCACCTTGTTGAAGCTGGGTTGATCGAACACAAGAAAGACGATGAAGGTATCAAAAGGCTACTTGCCGAGTAAGCACGGTTGCGCTCTCGCGTTTACACCTTTGACGCCGCGAGCCAGGTGACGCAGGTTGTCGAAGGCGGGGTGACGACGGGCTACGGCTACGATGCAGCGGGGCAGCTTGTTTCTGAGACCAAGAGCACCGGGTATTCGGGGGCTTACACTTATGATGCGAACGGGAACCGTTTGAGCCGGACGGTGAACGGGGTTTTGGAGACCTATTCTTACGACGCGGGGGACAAGCTTCTTGCGGTGAGCGGGGGTTTGGACCCGAGGACTTTCGTCTATGACGCGGCCGGGCGGACGACCTCCATTGTGCGGGCTTCTGGGACGACGGCTTTTGTCTACGATTATGAGTCGCGGGTTGTTTCTGTCTCGGGGCCGGGTTTTGGGAACTCGATGGCCTACAACGGTTTGGACACGCGGGTGAGTCTGGCGGACTCTGGGGGGACGAAGGTCTTTAAGCGGGACGGGGTTTCTGTGACGGCCCCTGTCTTGGGCGACGGGACGGCTGTCTTTAGTCCGGGTGTCGGGGAGAAACGGGGGTCGGTGAAGACCTATTTCCACCACGGTCTGAAGAACACTGACGCGCAGAGCTCTGCGGCTGGGGTTTTGGCTGCGGTGCGGGAGTACGACGCTTTTGGGAACGTGGTTTCGGGGTCTGGGGTTTGGGCTTCGCAGTTTGGGAACGCGGGGCGGTTGCGGGTGGATACCGGCTAAGGATGATCGAAGACAGTCTGATTCAGGCTGAGCAGGTCATTGAATGCGAGTCTGTGGAGATTGTTGGTCTGGCGTCGTTAGACCATATGTCGTTTGGGGAGTTTGCGTACGACAACGAAAGTGGGAAGGGCTAGGCGATCGGTGCCGGTGTTGGGTTACGAGTCGGTGGCGGAGGGGTTGCGGTTGAGGGTACCGGCGTAGATCTCTCGCCACGTTTTGCCGTCGAACGACTGGTGGACGGTGTGGTTGAGGATGCCGGGTTTGGCGAGTTCGAGGGTCTCGCGTTCGGAGACCTTGTCTCCGTCGGGGAAGTAGGTTGTGCCGACCATGACGACCTTGCTTTTTGAGACGGTGACCTTTTTGTGGCTGACCCAGCCTTGTGAGGAGAGCCAGACGTTGTGCCACGATTTTCCTTTTTCGTCCCAGGCGTAGGTGCTGGTCGTGCGGCTGCCGTCGATGTTGGTGTTTGTCTCGACGATCGTTTTGCCGTCGTTTTGGTGCTGGAAGACGCTACGGCCGGTGGGTATACCGTGGGAGTTGATGCAGGTCCAGGAGCCGGCCAGGAACGAGATTCCCGACTGGGGTTGGAGGCTGGCGGCGAGGGCGGAGGGCACGACGCCGATGTTGCACGAGCCGATCGTCACGGCCACGATTCCTGTCAGAAACATTCCCCGGTCACCCTGAGAGAAGTACGTTCCGCGGCCTTTTCGGTTGCGGTTTTTTAGTCCTCTCTCATGAGAGAGACGATCTTTTGGAACCTTTCGTTCTTGTGGAGTGAGCGGAGGTCGGGGTCGGAGAGGGTCATCGCGGCTGAGAACTCTCCCTCGCGGACGGCGAGTTCGAGCTGTTCTAGGGCGGAGTCTGTCTGTCCCTGTTTGTTGTAGGTGCAGGCGATGTTGTAGTGGACGAGCGCGATGCTGTGTCCGAGCTCGCCAGCGCGGACGAACTCTCTTCTGGCCAGGCTGAACTCTCCGGTGTAGTGGTGTGAGAGGGCGAGCATGAACCATGCTCCGGCGTTTTCGGGTTCTTCCTGGACGATTTTGGCGTAGGTGTCGGCGGACTCTTGCCAGGATTCGGAGGCGAAGAGGACCTTGGCGTAGACCTTTTGTCTCTCGCGGTTTTCCCTGTCGGTCTTGATCCTGCCCTGGACGTAGACAAAGCCGGTCGCCGAGAGCATGGCGACGAGGGCTACTATCCATCCGACTTTGAGGAGCATGTCTGTTGTTGGTTACCTTGAGTGTGGCAAGAAACGTTCCCGTCGTTGCGGGTTGCGGGACCAATCGGCGGGCCTTGGGTTCGACTGGTAAGATTGGGAGGCGCGTCTCAACGGAGCGGCGGGCGAACCCTTCGGGCGAACCTGCGCCCGACCTAAGGATATTGAGAGTGGCCAAGCAAGGAAAGCTTACTGACCGTGTCCCTGCCCAGCAACTGACGCAGTTTTACCGCGACATGGTTTTCATTCGGCACTTTGAAGAGAAGTGCAACTTCGCCTATCGTTTGGGGAAGATCGGTGGTTACATGCACACCTACGTGGGCATGGAGGCGACGGCGGTGGGTTTCAACGCGGCGATGCGCCAGGGTTGGGACTACGTGATCACTGCGTACCGGGACCATCCCCAGCCGATTTTGATGGGGAGCGACCCTGTTGCGGTGATGTCTGAGATCATGGGCCGGAGCGGCGGTTTGAGCCGTGGCAAGGGCGGTTCGATGCACGTTTACGACATCGAGCGGGGCTTTTACGGCGGTTGGGGCATCGTTGGCGGCCACACGGCATTGGGAGCAGGTTTGGCCTTTGCTGCGAAGTACCGTGGCGAGGACCGGGTGACGGTCTGCTACTTGGGCGACGGTGCGGCGAACGCGGGTGTCTTTTTTGAAGAGCTGAACATGGCTGGTCTGTGGGACCTGCCGCTGATCTATGTGATCGAGAACAACGAGTTTGCGATGGGGACGCGGCTGGAGTACCACGCGGCGGACACAGAGCTTTGGAAGCGCGGTCTGCCGTTTGGGATCAAGAGCGAGCGGATCGACGGGATGGACGTGCTTTCGGTGCTGGAGAACGCGACGAGGATCGTGGACTGGGTGAGGAAGGAGCAGAAGCCTTACCTGGTGGAAGTCATGAACTATCGGTTTTTGGGGCACGGGGCGGCGGACAACGACCGTCAGCTGTACCGGACCAAGGAGGAGGAGGACAAGGCTTACGAGAGGGACCCGATCAAGCTTTTGGAGAAGGTTTTGCTGGAGCGCAGGGTGATGAACGAGGAGACTTTCGAGGCGATCGACGAAGAGATGTCGGCGAAGGTGGACGAGATCTACGAGGCGGCGGACGCGAGCCCGTTCCCTGGCCCTGAGGAAGTCTACGACCACGTTTACACGGACATGAGCGTGGAGCAGGGGCACTAAGATGGCGATGGTCGAGACGAACTACAGGGACGCGATCAGCAACGCGATCATCGACGAGCTGGAGCGGGACGAAGACGTGTTTGTGATCGGTGAGGACATCGGGCGTTACCAGGGGACTTTCCGGGTCACGCAAGGGATGTTCCAGAAATACGGTGGGAAGCGGATCGTGGACACTCCGATCGTCGAGCCGGGTTTCACCGGCATTGCGATCGGCGCGGCGATGACGGGTCTGAGGCCGGTGGTCGAGATGATGACGATGTCTTTTTCGATCTTGGCGCTGGACCAGATCATCAACCACGCGGCGAAGATCCACTACATGACGGGCGGCCAGGCGAAGGTTCCTTTGGTGGTCCGGGGGCCTGGCGGGGCGGCCAAGCAGCTTTCGGCGCAGCACACGCACTCGATGGAGGGCTGGTACGCGCACTGTCCTGGTTTGAAGGTTGTCGCTCCGGCGACGCCGATCGACGCTTACGGTCTGTTGAAGGCGGCGATCCGCGACGACAACCCGGTGATTTTTACGGAGAACCCTGGCCTGTACACGGTGAAGGGGGAGATCCCGGACGACAAAGACTTTACGCTTCCGTTTGGCAAGGCGCAGGTTTTGAAAGAAGGGAAGGACCTTTCGTTGATCGGTTATTCGCGGATGACCCAGGTGAACCTGGCGGCGGCGGAGGCTTTGGAGAAGGACGGGATCGACGCTGAGGTGGTGGACGTGCGGTCTTTGTCCCCGCTTGATCCGGACACGATCTTTGGGAGCGTGAGGAAGACCCACCGGGCGTTG
>CAZGER010000111.1:0-6540 GCA_964524565.1 uncultured Chthonomonas sp.
GCCGTTAGTGAACGTCACCTGGTTCACCTCGTACAGGTTCAGCGGAAAGCCCGACCAATGAAGGACAAAGTTCTGCGTCCCGCTCCCAGGGTCTGTGTCCTGGACATAGTTCGGAGTCTGGTAGTTCGGCCCGCAAGAAAGGCTCCCGCCCGTGGTCGTCCCCGAGCCACCTCCTCCGGCGCATGACGCAACGAACGCTGCGCAGGCAAGACAACCCAAGACACCAATGACAGAACCCTTCATCCCAGTAAACATGTCGGCATTTTTCCCGGACAGTGAATGGACGGCCGAGTCGCAGAACAAAAGTCAACCTTGGCTGACTTTCGTGCTCGCAGTACCCTTGTGGACAGAAATCTGGGCTGAGAGCAGTTCCGCCTTCTTCTTCGGGATACCGGTCAACAGCACCTGCGGCAAGTCCTCCAAAAGGTCTTTCACCTGGTTCCGGTTGAGTGCTAGCATCTGCTGGAGCGTCGAGATCATCTCTTCTGACTTCGGCGCGGTCTCCAGGACCAGGTCGTAGGGTTGATTGTCGTCGTGGACCGTGAAAGCCTCCAGCGTCTTTTTCACTGGCGACTGGTCGCCCGTCGCCAAGGGGATGGCCCTGTCGCACTCCTCGCAGATCAGGCCAGTGCTCTTCTCGCTGTAGTAGTTCAAGTGGTTGCAGTAGCCGCACCGGACCTGGAAGACAGGCAGGATGTTTCCATCAAGGATCGGCACCTCACGGTTACAGTGGGTGCACCTAAAGTCGTCGTCCGGGTGGGCGGTCAGTTCGTTCATGGTCTGGCAGAACGGACACTCCATCTTCACCCCGACAACCTTCTTTGCCCGTGACCCGCGCGAGATCCCGTAGCCCACGATCCCGAGGGCGATGACTGCCAGCACGTAGCTGATCGGGTCGATCGTCTGATTCTGCTTTTGTTGGTAGAACATCATCACACCAACGATCATCAGCAGGATCACGCCAGGGATCGCCGCAACAAGGGCCTCGCTCGTCAAGGTCTCCCGGACGTATTCCGCCTGGGTGACGACGGGCGCCTCTTCTTCCTCGATGCCTACTTCTTGGTCTTTCTCGTCCGTTGCCATACGACCAACCTAGGATTTGAGTATAGCCGTACAGGGGCCCCTGCCCGATAGAGGCGGGCTCAGTTCTCGACGATGACCGAAATGGAGTACAGCTTGAGCAGATCCGACTTCTTGTAAGCCCGCAGCTCGAGCTTTAACCGGCCGTTCTCGAACGCAGTCGTGTCCAGGTCGTAGAACCACTTCCCGGCCTCGGTGGAGGACTTCACCGGCTTGCTCCCGACCAAAAACCGTAGCTCGACCTGCCCGGACATGTCCTGGTACCAGCCTCTCAGCCTCACCGTTCCGGAGACTTTCTGCTTTTGGACGACCGGGAACGGTGAAAGGGGCAGCTCCGGCGAAAAGCCCTGAGCGTCCACCGGGAACAAGGCGTGCTTTCGCGACGGGTAACCGTCGCTTTCTGCGTACCTGCTCAAAAAGTACTGCAAAGAGACCGACTGCCTGTACCGTTCCAGCACCTGTTGGTTCTGTGTCACGGCGTAGTTGTTGTTCTTCCTGTGGTCCAGAGTCAAGTTGTTGCCGCAAAAGTAGTTGATGCACTTCACCCGCGGGTACATCAAGGGCAACGCCCCGTAAAGTCCCTCGATCGAGCGGATCGCGAACGCAGGCACGCTCTTTTGCTCCAGGGCGGAGAAGTGGGTCGCGCCGAACTCGCCGACCATGATCGGTTTCTTTTTCGAGTAGCGGTCATAGACATAGTCCAGCAGTTCGGTCGGGTGGACGTTCCAGGCCGGCTTCTTCCAGTCCTGGTCGTAATACGTCACGGAGTACAGGTTCACGCCGACCCAGTCCACCGCCGCATCGCCGGGATAGTAGTTGCCGATCAGCCGTGAAGGAGTCGCATACGGACACCAGACCATCGCAACGTTGGGCGCTTTTTCATGCATCTTCCGTGCGACCAGCCTGAACTTTTCGATGTACAGGCTCGGGTTGCCGTGGTACTTCACCCACGGGCCGTTCATCTCAGACCCAAACCTCAAAAACACCCTCGCTCCGCTGTCCTTAAGATCGCTCGCCAGGTCGTCCAGGTACTTGTCGTCCTTTACCCACTCCAGCCCGTTGTTCGGCTCCAGGGCGATATGCACGATCTTGTCCCGCTCGCCCAGGTACTGCACCCAATCCATCGCGAAACGGCTGCCGTAGGCCATGTAGTAAAAGTAGGTGGCGTGCTCTTTGCCCACCATGTCCTCGAACTGTGAGGGCAGCCTGCGCACCCGACCAGTCTTGTCCTTAAACACCTCGGTCAGCGAATTGTCCAGGTCGATGAACGCCCCGGCGTAGCATCCGAACCGCGGTTCTAGCCGGGCGCCCGTGTAGTTCGCCGACGCCTCAGCCTCGGTCGGAAGCCGGTCGGCGTAAAGAGCAAAACCGTCCGACCCGCAGGCGAACACGCCAGCGGCTGCGAGGGAAAAAACCAAGAGGGACCGGACCAACAGGGCCACGATCTTACCCAGACGTCGCCGTAGCCTCAACAACCTCGACCGGGTCGCCGACACCCTTGCTCCGCGACCATAACCACCAACAAATCGCCAGGGCCACGCACTCGCCAAAGACCCCCGCGTTCGTCGCAAGGCTCGCCGTCTGCACACCCAAAAGCCCAGATTTGGCCCCGAGCGCGATCCCGCCCGTCGTCAGCAAGAAGCTGGCACCGATCGCCACAGCTCTGGCCCACGTCACGTGGTTCGCGGTCAGGGCAGCCTTGAAGTAGGCCACGACCGCAGAGCCAAAGGGCAGACCGGCGCACAGCAAGAACGCCATGGCCGCCCGGTCGGCCACCGCTGCCTCAGCACTGTAGACCGCCATGAACACGAGCTTGTCGATCCCGGTCACGGAAACCACAACCGTCAACAACGACAGCAATGTGCCGATTCCAGTCGAAAACCCTGCCAAAACCCTTCGCCCCGCGTCCGAGTACCTGGAGATCAGCGCCTCTGGCAAAGCGAACGTCACCGTCCGCAACAGCCACATGAACGAGAACGCCGTCTGCCACGAGGCCATCGCCAGCGTCCCCTCGCCCGTCTCGTTCAACGCCCTTGTGAGGATCGAAGGGGTCAGGAACATGAGCAGCGTGGACGCGGCCAGGGGTAGGTGGAAGTAGAAAACCTTGCCCAAAGACATCGGCGTGTCGGCCGGGGCAGTGCGCAGGCTCGCCAAGACGGGCCGTGCCGCGATATGGACAAAGACCGCCTCGGCGAGCACCGCCGCGAACAGGGCGATGCCGATCCCTCCCAGGCCCGGGAGCACCCCGACGCGCGAAAGCGGGTATCCGACAAGCCCCAGCACAACCACCCTGAGCAGCGTCCCCCAGCTGATCGCCCTCGTCTGCCCCGCCCGGATCATCATGCCCTGCAGGTACCTGCGCCACCCGACCCCGGCAGACCAAAGCGTCATCGCCGCAAACCCCGGCCACGCCGCGGTCGCCACAGCCGGCTCCGTGTCCAGCAGCACCTCCATCACAAACGTGTACAGCGGCGTGAAAGCGACCAACCCGTGCGCGACAGAGACCCACACCATCAGGATCATCGTGAATCGGCGCAGTACCTTGAACCGCTCGTGGTCCGTCCCCAGGGTCGTTGCGGTCGCGAGCAGGTCGATCACCGGCCCCTCGATGAACATCGCGACATTGAAGATGGCCAAAAGAGCCGCGGCTGACACTTTCGTGTCCGGCATGGACCCGACCATCCACATCGCGAGCTGCCCTTCAAAAGCCATGAACAGCCAAGAAAGCGCCAACGGCCAGTACACGCGCCAGACCTCTCCCCAGCTGCGGATCACCGAAACTGGATTGAAAAGTCGCATTTCTTCATCGTACCAACGCACATGTTCCTCCCAGGGCCGATTTGCTGGGCCCGGACACCGTTCTAAAAAGTCTAAAATCCACCATGCGAATCGTATGGCCCTTGCTGGCCGCAGCCGCCCTGATCGCAGGCTGTGCCAACCAAAACTCCGAAAGCGAGGTCGTTGTCAAGCCAGAAGACCTGCCCAAGCAGGTCACGGGACAGCTCAAGGTCGGACTCCTCACACCAGGCAGCGTCAACGACTCAGGCTGGAGCTCCATCGCCTACCAAGGTCTCAAAGCGATCGAAAAGGAACTCGGCGCAAAGGTCGCTAACGAAGTCACGACCGACGCCTCCATTGCTGACGCCCAGCGCAGGTTCGCCCAAGACGGCTACCACCTGGTCATTGGCCACGGGTTTGAGTACAACGGACCGGGGGCTGAGACCTCGAAGGCGTTCCCGAACACCGTGTTCGTGAGCAGTTCGGGAGGCGAGACGACGGCAAACGCGGGAGCCTTCCGCTTTTACCTCGAACAGTCGTTTTACCTGTGCGGCATCCTTGCAGGCAAGCAGACCAAGTCAAACAAGGTCGCCATGATCGGCGGCCCCGATGTCCCCTCGATCCGGTCGACTTTCAAAGCGTTCGCCGCGGGTGCCAAGGCCGCCAACCCGAACGTCGTGGTCATCGAGAAGTTCACCGGCGCGAACGACGACGTCGCCAAGGCCAAACAAGCCACGCTCCAGGCGATCTCTGAGGGAGCTGACTTCCTCATCCACCAGGTCAACAACGCCTATGCCGGGTTCTTTGGGGCCTGCGAAGAAAAGGGGGTCCACTCGTTCGGAGCGAACTATGACCAGAACAGCCTGTCCAAATCCTGCGTCGCGTCAGGGGTGATCACGCCCGAAGACGTCTTCGTCAGACTGGCCAAAGACGTCCAACAGGGCCACTACAAGGGCAAAGTCGAGCTTGTCGGCATGAAGGAGGGCGCGGTCGGGTTTGTCCTCAACCCGACTTATGCTGCCACGCTCGATCCAGCCGTCCGCACCCTCATCGACGACACCCAGATCCGGATCATGGAAGGCGGCTTCAACGTCCCCAAAGACGAGTTCTAACCGGATGCACAAGCCCCTTGTCCGCGTGGACGGAGTCGCCAAGGCTTACGGCCCTGTCCACGCCCTCAAGGGGGTTTCTATCGAGTTCAACGCGGGCGAGATCCACGCGGTCCTGGGCGAGAACGGGGCCGGGAAGTCCACCCTGATGGGGGTCCTCTCAGGGTTTGTCACGCCGGACGCTGGCCAGGTGACCATCGAGGGACGGCCGATCGAGTTTGGCCGACCTCAGACGGCAAAGCACCTCGGGGTCCGGATCGTCCACCAGCACTTTATGCTCGCGCCTGGACTTTCTGTGCAAGAGAACCTCGCCCTGTCCGGTCTCACCAACCCTTGGAGCGTGATCGACCTCGACACGGCCGCCGCACCGGCCGAGAAAAGGGCCGCGTCGTTCGGATGGGCCCTGCCAAAAAGCCGACAGACGGGCTCGCTGCCCGTCGGGGTCAGGCAGAGGATCGAGATCATCAAGGCTCTCACCGGCACCGCCCGCCTGCTCATCCTGGACGAACCGACGGCGGTCCTCACGCCGGAGGAGACGGAGGACGTCTTTGCCGTCCTCCAAAACCTCAAGTCCGATGGGATCGCCATCGCCCTCATCGCCCATAAACTCTCAGAAGTCATGGCCGTCGCCGACAGGGTCACGGTCCTGCGGAACGGGAGCGTGACCGGGTCTGCCCCGATCGACCAGGTGGACGCCGGCACCCTCGTCCAGTGGATGGTGGGCGAAAGCGTGGCCACCGCCGAGGCTCCACCCGAATCGACCGGGACGCTGGTCTTGGATGTGGCCGGGCTCAGCGCGAAAGGGGACCAGGGGCAGCCCGCCGTCCAAGACGTCAGTTTTCAAGTCCGTTCGGGCGAGGTCCTTGGGATCGGCGGTGTCGACGGCAACGGCCAGGTCGAGCTTGCCGAAGCCATCGTCGGCATCCGTCCCTGCCAGCAAGGGAAGGTCTTGCGGCCCGACAACGTTGCCTACATCCCCCAGGACCGCCAGACCGACGGTCTTGCCGTCTCACTCTCGGTGGAAGAGAACCTGCTGCTGGGACAGCTCCCCAAGGAGCTCAAAAGGGGCCCGTTCATCGTCCGTGCGCAAGCCCACAAGCGTGCAAACCGCCTCGTCGAGTCCCACGATGTCCGCACCGCATCGCTCTCCCAACCAGTCTCCAGCCTGAGCGGGGGCAACCAACAGAAGCTCGTGGTTGCCCGCGAGCTGGACAAAGACCCAGACCTGATCGTGGCCGTCAACCCGACCAGGGGGCTGGATGTCAAAGCCGCCGCTGCGGTCACGTCCAAGATGCTCGACCATGCGAAGCGGGGCGCCGCGATCCTCCTTGTCTCCACCGACCGGGACGAGCTCTCCGCTACCGCCCACCGAAGGTTCACGCTCAGCCACGGGCGTCTGGAGGAGGCCCGATAGCCATCGGCCAGGCCAAGCCGCTCCAGACGGTGGGAGTCCTGCTCGCAGTGCTTGTTGCGACAGCCCTCGTGTTCCTCGCCCTCGGGCTGTCGCCTGTCCAGAGCGTGCAAACCATGCTCCACGGGGCGACCGACGGCTGGCAGGGTTGGTCGCGGACTT
>CAZGER010000112.1:0-6522 GCA_964524565.1 uncultured Chthonomonas sp.
CAGACGCAAAGCCAGAGGCATCCCGATCCCCTCGCTTGAAAGGCTGATCCTCGCCCGCTCCCACTGACCGTCGCCCAAAGCGATCAACGAGCCCACGATGATCGCCATGATCGTCGTGATCAGCACCGCGCCCGCCGCAATGTCTTTGGCGAACCTTGCCAGCGGGTGGTAGTTCTGCGAGACCAGGTCCACCGTCGCCTCGATCGCGCTGTTGAACATCTCCGCGACCAAAACGAACGTGATCATGAACAGCAGCACCAGCACCTCCCTCAACCGAAGGTGAAAGAACATCGCCCCTAAAAGCGTCGCAAACGTCACGTAAAGGTGGACGCGCATGTGCCGCTGCGTCCGGAAAGTATGGACAATGCCCCCAAATGCGACACGGAACGGGCCGATACGGTCTTTAGGAGGCATCTAGGCGTGCTCCTCGTGTGGCAACGACGCCCAGTCCGTCTCTTCCGGCAGGCCGCTCGCGCGCATGACAGCGTTCATTTTGGCAACCATCTCCGCCCGGTCAGCCTCCAAAACATCGTCGTGGCCCAAAAGGTGAAGCGTGCCGTGGACGGCCAGCATCGCCGTCTCGTCCGCCACACGGACTCTCCGCACCCTGGCCTGTGCCTGTGCCATCTCGATGTTCACCGCCACGTCTCCAAGCTCCTCCAAAGCTGTTGACGGGCTGGGAAATGAAAGGACGTCGGTCGAAGAGTCGATCCCCCTGAATTCTTTGTTGAGCCGCCGCATCTCCGCCCCGTCAGTGACCAAGACCGTCACGCGCCGCCCCTCGACGCCGTACATGCCCAGCGCCTCCCCGACAGCCCTCCGGACAGGCTCAAGTACCACGCGTCTCGAAAGACCGTTGATGACCGTCACTTTCGGCGGAATGGCCCTCTGTCTCCTGTTCTGGGTAAGCGATCCGGTCGTGACGAAGCGCAGCCAGCGTCCGGCCGAACGATTCCGTCACTGTCTGCAGCTCCCTAAAGGTCAGCTCGCTCTCGTCAAGCTGGCCGTCCTCCCGCGAAGCCCGCACCAACTGTGCCACAAACTCCGTCGGATCGATCCCCGGAGGCATCACCCGGCTCGCCGCTTCGACCATGTCGGCAAGGTGGAGGACCGCGATCTCCTTCGTCTGCGGCTTCGGCCCAGGGTAACGGAACTTGTGCTCCTGGTCCTTCTCGTCGCCAAAGCTCGGCTCCTGCATCGCACGGTGGAAAAAGTACGTGATAAGCGACGTCCCGTGGTGCTGCTCGATAGCCTGCACGATCACCTGAGGAAGCCTGTGCTGCCTCGCCAGCGCCGCACCGTCAGATACGTGCGCAGCGATCGTCTGCGCGCTTAAAACCGGTGAAAGGTCGTCGTGGACGTTCGTCCCCTGCTGGTTCTCGATAAAAAAGCTCGGACGCTCGCTCTTGCCGATATCGTGGTAGTAAGCCATCGTCCGGCACAGCAGCGGGTTCGCACCGATCGACCTCGCCGCCTCTTCCGCAAGGTTGGCAACCCCCACAGAGTGCGCGTATGTCCCCGGTGCCCGCAGCACCAAAGAGTGCAAAAGCTCCTGCTCCGGGCTGCAGAGTTCCAAAAGCCGCCAGTCGCTCACAATCCCAGAAAGCCGCTCAAAGATCGGCACAGCCAGCCAGAAGACCGCCGTCGCTAAAACGGCCGCGACCGCCCCCCATGCCGCCGCCTCCCAAGGCGCGACCGACTTCGTGCCAGTCACCAACCCGAGCGCCGCTGCGATCACCGCCTGGGCCCCCACCTGCACCGACATCGCCCGGATCAGGTCGCTCCGCTGCTTGAGCGGGTTGACGATGTGCGCCGAGATCGCCCCCGCCAACCACCCCGCCAGCAGAATGTCGATCCCAATGACACCTGGCAGGCCCAACAACACGACCGTCATCGTGGTCGATAGAATCCCGATCCCAGGGCTCACCAAGGCCGAAACCAGCATCGCCTGGGCAACGATCGGCGCCATGAACAAAAACCCCGTCCGACCCAACGTGTCCGGCGTGAGTGAAAGGTTCGCCAGCTGCACACCCAGGACCGCCAAAGCCCCCGCCGCCCAAACCACCTTCTCGGTCTGCCTTCGCTGGTCTGTCGCCCGGGTTCCCGCCGCTAGGTGGGCGCGGAGCATCAGGCTGGCGATCAGGCTCAGGGCGAACAGCCCGACCATACTGCCGACCGAGACCGGCCAAGCCTCGTTGATCTGCAAAAGGACGGTCATGGACGCGGCACCGGCCAAACGCCACAACACCCGAACGACCACGTCGCCTAGGTTGGACTTGTGTCCCTGTAGCTGCCGAAAAACCGGCTTGAGGCCAAAATCAGCCATGAAAGGGCCCTGTGACGCCGGGCAGGCGCTGGACTACCGGGAAAGCGGTCGGCGTCGGCTCGCCCGACGTCGCTTTTCGCTCGGCTTCACGTAGTGGGCGTGGTCCTTGACCTCGCGCAACAAGCCGGACTGCTGGATCTTGAGGCTGAACCTCTTCATAGCAGAATCAATCGACTCGTTCGGATGGACGGCAACATAAATCATGGACAACGTACCTGTGGCGCACAAAGATACCGCATTCCTCATTCTTGGCTCTAGGTCACCCCTCTCTAGGGTCTGCCCCCGCCCCGCTACGGGACATAAGGCCGAATGTCCGCCTCCGACCCGATCTGACGCTCGAACTGCCCGAGCCACCTGCCCTGGTACACGATCTTCCCCCTCAGGCCCTCCCCGACAGTGTCAAAAACCTCCCGCGAAGTGTTGAACTCCAGCCGCGTCCCGTCCGCAAGCGCAACCTGAACCAACAAATTGACCTGCCCGTTGTAAACGTCGATGTCGTAAACCGGCCCGTCTTTCCCCTCGGCGAGCTTGGCGATGATGTAAACCCCGCTCGCCACCCTCACCGGACTGTTCTTGGGGTTGCCCCTCGAAATCTTCAGTCCGTAGATCAAAGCCCCGACTGAGCATATAAACCCGATCCCGATCACCGTCAGAGGTGCCGCCAGACCGGTCAACGGGTTCATGTCCCGCACGAACATCCTGATCCAGAACAGGCCCCACCCACCAAGGAACAGGAAGATCCCGAACAGGCCCCACACCAGCACCTTGTTCAGATGCGCACGGTCCACGGTTCTATTCTAGGCCGGACGGCCCTTGCCTGGCAAGATCACGTCCGCCACCGCAAACGCTCGGCGGATGTCCTGCAACACGACCTTCACGCGCTGGCCGACCAGGTCGTGACCGTCCAAAAGCTCGATGTAGTACCCGTCGTCCGTCCAGCCGATCGCCTTGTAGCCCGATTCGTCAGAACTCGTCCTCACGTTGCACTCCCGCACCTGGGCGCGGCGGAAACTCATCAGCTTCCGGTCGAACTCCTCGATCTCGCCGCCGTGGATCTCGAACTCGTCGATCTCAAAGTCAAAGTTCGCACGAACGTACAGACCGCGCATCAGGTTGTGCTCCAGGTCCTCCAGACCCTCGCCGTCTCCCCCGATCAGGTTCTCGACGACCGAAGGGTGGCACTCGATAAAGAACGCGTTCCCCGCCTCGTCCAACCGCCTGCGCATGTCCCGTTCGATCCAAAGGCTCACCGTGTCCGTGCTCGGCACCCGCCCACGACCCTCGCACATCGGGCACGTCGAAGTGATCGATTCCGTCACGCTCTCGCCCGTCCGCTTGCGCGTGATCTCGACCAGTCCCAGAGAAGACACCTTGCCGACCCTTGTCCTCGCCCTGTCCCGGTCGAGAGCCTTGGTGAAGTGGTCCAGCAGCTTCTTCTTGTCCGCCGCGTCCTCCATGTCGATGAAGTCCACAACGATGATCCCGCCCATGTCACGGAGCCTCAGCTGCCGGCAGATCTCCTCGCAGGCGTCGATGTTCGTCCGCAGGATCGTTTCGCTCAACGATGTCGAACCGACCTGCCGCCCTGTGTTCACGTCGATCGCCGTCAAAGCCTCCATCTGGTCGATGACCAGGTAGGCGCCACCCTTGATCCATATCTGGTGCTCCAGCAAAGAATCCAGGTCCTTTTCAATGCCAAACCGGTCAAAGATCGGCTCCGTCCCGTCGTAGAGCGCGATTTTCTCACGCAGCTTCGGCGCGACCATCCCCGCGACAAGGCTCACCTTCTCGTACTCTTCTGGATCGTCGATCACCAGCCGGTCGATCTCCTCGCCAAAAACGTCCCGGATCGTACGGTACAAAAGCGTCTGGTCCCTGTGGACGACCGCCGGGGCCCTCAGCCGCTTCGCGCCGTCCATCACCTGCGACCACAACTGCTGCAGAAACTGGATGTCCGCCCTCAGTTCGGCCTCTGTCCTGCCCTCGCACTCCGTCCGCATGATCAGGCCAAAGCCGTTCGGCAGGTGCGTCTCCCCGATCCGTTTGAGCCTGTCCCGTTCCCGACGGTCCTCGATCTTTCTGCTGACGCCAAGGTGGTTGCCCTCCGGCATCAAGACAACGTAACGGCCCGGCAGACTGATCCTCGTCGTGACCCTGGCTCCTTTCGTGCCCCTCGGGCCCTTCGTCACCTGGACCATCAGCTCCTGGCCCGGTTTGATCAGTTCCTTGATCTTCCTGCGCCTCAGCTCGCTCCGTCGCACGCTCGCGGGGGTCGAGTCCCCACCCTCGTCCGGGATGATGTCCCCGACGTACAAAAACGCGTTCCGCTCAAGTCCGATGTCCACAAACGCCGCGTCCATACCCGGCAACACGTTCTGGACGATGCCCTTGAAGATCGATCCGACCACCCTCTCCTCGCGCTCGACCGTGTACTCCATCAACTTGGAGTCTTCAAGGAGAGCGATCCTCGTCTCCCGACTGGAGCAGTTCACAACGATCTCCGTCAGGTGAGGACGCTTAAGGGTGCTGGTCGTGGGGCGCGACGTGCGCGCACGCGGCTGTTTTGCCTGCCCTTTACGGGCTTGGCCTGAAGCTTTACGGCTCAAATTCCATTCCTTTCGTCCGGGGTCGATCGGTTTGGCGGATGGTGCTCTACGCAACTCCCGAGCCCGCGCCGGACACGCACAATTGTACCGGCACCGCCAAAAACATCCGGGGCCCAGCCCACACCGCCTCGGTATCCTCACCCCCGTGCCAGTGTTCGAGTACCGCTGCAGACAGTGCGAAAAGGTCTTTGGCACCCTCGTCGGCATGACAAAAGACTCCGCCCCGCCCGAATGCCCGGACTGCAAAAGCCGAGACCTCGAAAAACTCGTCAGCAAGTTCCGCCGAGGCAGAACAGAGGACCAAAAACTCGACGATTGGGCCGACAGGCTCGCCGGTCAAGACGACCCAGAGTCTGCTAGCGAGGCCAGAAACCTGGTGAGAGAGATCGGGGGCAGCATGGACGACGACATGAGCGACGAAATGGAAGAGATGTTCGAACTTGACAACGAGGCCGCAGAATGAAGCGCCAAGGGTGCCTCACCGTCGTCTGCGGCAGCATGTACGCCGGCAAGAGCGAAGAGCTCATCCGCCTGGCCAGAAGGGCCCTCTACGCCAAAAAGAAAGTCCAGGTCTTCAAACCCTCCATCGATGACCGCTTCGACGAGGCGATGGTCGTCACCCACATGGGAGTCAAACACACCGCCAAGCCGATCAGCGGGGTCCCGGAACTCGCTTCAGCCATTGACCCCGCATCCGACTTCATCGGCATCGAAGAGGCCCAGTTCTTCTCCCCAGACCTCGTCGAACTCTGTGTCCGCCTCGCCGACGAGGGAAAAGAGGTCGTCTGCGCCGGCCTCGACCAAGACTTCAGGCGTCAGCCATTCGGCCCCATGCCCCAGCTTCTCGCTGCCGCCGACGAGGTCGTCAAACTCCGAGCGATCTGCATCCAGTGCGGGCAGCCCGCAAGCCACACCCAACGCATCATCGAGGGCAAACCGGCCGCGTGGGACGACCCCATCGTCCTGATCGGCGCGACAGAGTCCTACGAGGCCCGGTGCCGGTCCTGCCACAAAATCCGCCGGACAGCAAAACAAAAAGGCCGCGCCTGAAGACGAGGCTCCAGCCACGGCCCCTGCGCAGTGAGACTACTGCCGTGTGATCGTCAAAGAACCGTTCAGGGCCATGCCCTGCACCGGCATGTTCTCGAACTTGGATTCGACCTTCTGGACCAGACCGTCCTTGCTGCCGACCCACATCGTCCCAGAGCTCTTCGCCGCGTACTCGCCAGTCGCCTCCTTCACTGAGAACGAGACCTTCCAGCACTCTGCCGTGCCCACCGTCTCCTTGTCCAAGATCTCAAACGCAAAGTCCGTGTCAACCAGGTTCCGCGCCGTGTCTGTCGCGATCTTGTGGGCCCACTTCAGACCCTTGGCCGGAGCCTCCTTGGGAAAGATGAACGTCGTCAGGTTCGCAAAACGGTACTCGTCCGCGTCCCCCTGCTCAGAATCGATCTTCTTGGTCTCGCCATTGGCATCGACCATCCGCGTCGAGGCGCCGGTCCCGCCCCCCGCGTCCTGCTCCTGACCGTCCATCACGAGCGTGACCTCGGCCATCTCTTCGTTCAAAATGTAGCTCCCGTCCTCCTTGAC
>CAZGER010000113.1:0-6514 GCA_964524565.1 uncultured Chthonomonas sp.
GAGTACGTGATCACCGAGACGACCGTGAAGCCGGTGAAGCTTGATTCGGAGACCCACGACTTTGTTTTGAACCTGAAGGCGAACGAGGTCAAGAAGATCGTTTACACGGTCGAGACGCGCTGGTAGGGGCTGTTGGGGTTCGGCCTTAGCCGCGTACCAGGTGGCATACTGGTACGTGGCATGGGTCGGTTGGTGGCGGCAGCGGACATCGGGAGCAACACTGCGCACCTTCTTGTTGCGAGCGTCACCCAGTCTGGCTTGAAGCGGCTTGTCAACACGAGCGAGTGGCTTTCGCTGGGCCAGGTGGTGGCGACCCACGGGCACATCCCCAAGGACGACGTGCGTCGGCTTGTCTCGGTGATGAGGTCTTTCCGCGAGACGATCGAGTCTTACGGCGTTTTGGACTCGTACTTTTTTGCGACGGAGGCGGTGAGACGGGCGGAGAACCACGAGGAGGTTTTGCGGACGATCTGGGAGAAGGCGGGGGTGAGGGTGAAGGTGATCAGTCCTCAGAGGGAGGCGGAGCTGAGCCACCGTGCGATCCAGACGGACACGGCGGGTGACGATCCGACGTTGATGGTGGAGGCGGGGGGTGGGAGCGTGCAGGTGGCTTTTTGCTCGGACGGGGCGATCCAGCAGGAGTTTAGTCTTGCGATCGGGACGGGGGCTCTGACGGCGGCGGCGAAGCTGACGCACCCGGCGACGCAGGAGCAGGTGGAGGCGCTTCATGGGGCGGTCAGGCAGGCGTGCGAGGCGATCACTTCCCTACCGGCTGTGGCGAGGATCGTGGGTTGCGGCGGGGTTGCGAGGGGTCTGTGGCGCGCGCTCCACCCGGACGGGGAGCGGACCGTTGAGGCGCAGGAGCTGGCTTACCTTTTGTGGGACTGTCAGAGGCTTGAGCCGAAGACGATCTCGGCGCGGTACGACGTGAGGCTGGAGCGGGCGAAGACCCTGGTTCCGGGTTCGGCGGTGTTCTTGGAGATCATGGCTCAGACGGCGCACGACTCGATGACTGTGAGCCAGTTCGGGGTTCGGGAAGGGGCGGTTTTGGAACTGACCGACCGGATGACGGGCTGATGGGCAAGGGCAAGCGCCGCGAGGAGCAAGGCCCGGGCAGGTACGTCAACCGGGAGTACTCGTGGTTGCAGTTCAACGCCAGGGTGCTTGCCGAGGGGGAGAACGAGGGGAACCCTTTGATCGAGCGGGGGAAGTTCCTGGCGATCTTTGAATCGAACCTGGACGAGTTTTTTATGGTCCGGGTCTCTGGGTTGATCGAGCAGCAGGACGCCCAGCTGACGACGGTGACCCCGGACGGGCTGACGGCTGGGGAGCAGCTTGACATGGTTTCTGACGAGGTGGCTCCGCTGAGGACGCGGGCGGCGCGGGCTTGGTCGAAGGGGCTTGTCAAGGACCTTGAGAGGGCGGGAATCCGGTTTTTGGACCCTGCGGAGCTGGGGAAGGTCGAGAGGCGGAAGATCGAGGAGAGCTTTTTGGCCGATGTGTTTCCTTTGTTGACGCCGTTGATGATGTCGCCGAGCCTGACGTTTCCGTTTATCAGCAACAGGAGTTTGAACCTGGCAGTGCAGCTGGACGACGGCGGGGAGGAAAAGTGGGCCAGGGTGAAGGTGCCTCCGGTGGTGCCCAGGCTGGTGCCGGTGCCGGGGGCGGTCGGGAAGTTTGTTCTGCTGGAGGACCTGATGGCGGTGTACCTGCCACGTCTGTTCCCTGGGGTGAAGGTGGTGGGTTCTCACGTTTTCCGGGTGGTGCGGGACGCTGACATCGAGATCCGGGAGCTTGAGGCGGCGGACCTGATCGACGCAGTCGAGAAGACGCTGCGTCTGCGGCGGTACGGGGACCCGGTGTTTTTGGAGGTGTGCGCCTCGATGCCGAAGGTGTGCCGGTCGCTCTTGATGTCGGGTCTGGACCTGGGAGGGTCGGACGTTTTTGTCGTGGAGGGCCGGATCGGGA
The DNA here is from genome assembly GCA_964524565.1 of uncultured Chthonomonas sp. Taxonomy (GTDB): domain Bacteria; phylum Armatimonadota; class Fimbriimonadia; order Fimbriimonadales; family Fimbriimonadaceae; genus UphvI-Ar2. The sequence continues at coordinate 1,969 of CAZGER010000113.1, forward strand.
TGGACTTTCTGTGGGAGTTGTCGGAAACTGAGCGTCCGGACTTGAAGTTTGCTCCTCACAAGCCGGTGACCAGCCTTCCGCCGGGGGACTATGACACTCTGTTTGCCAGGATCCGGGCCGGGGATCTGCTTGTGCACCACCCTTACGACAGTTTTTCGACCGTCCTTGACTTTGTGCGGTCGGCGGCGCGGGACCCGAACGTGATCGGGATCAAGCAGACGCTTTACCGGGTGGGTGGCGAGTCACCGATCGTCGAGGCGCTGTTGGAGGCGGCAGAGGCGGGGAAACAGGTGGCGGCGATGGTGGAGCTGAAGGCGCGGTTCGACGAGAGCAACAACCTGGTCTGGTCGAGGGCTCTGGAGCGAGCGGGTGTCCACGTTACGTACGGGATGATGGACCTGAAGGTCCACTGCAAGCTGTGCCTGGTGGTTCGCAAGGAGGCGGACGGGATGAGGACGTACGCCCATGTGGGGACGGGCAACTACAACCCGACGACCGCTTCTTTGTACACGGACCTGGGGTTGTTCACGGACGATGCGGACATCTGCCGGGACGTGAGCGAGCTATTCAACTTTCTGACCGGTCTTTCTCGGCAGACGGAGTACCGGAAGCTGCTTGTTGCGCCGTTCGACCTTAGGGAGCAGGTGATCAGCCGGATCGAGCGGGAGACGGCCGTTCATGCGCGGCAGGGTGGGGGGAGGATCCGGTTCAAGCTGAACTCGCTGGTCGATCCTGAGGTGATCGACGCTCTTTACGAGGCGAGCGATGCGGGTGTGAGCGTAGACCTGGTGGTGCGGGGGACTTGCTGTCTGAGGCCGGGATTAAGGGGTCTGAGCGAGAACATCCGGGTTGTTTCCATCGTGGGGCGGTTTTTGGAGCACAGCCGGATCTATGCGTTTGAGAACGGTGGTTCTCCGGAGGCGTTCATTGGGAGCGCGGACATGATGCGTCGGAACCTGGACCGTCGGATCGAGGCGCTAGTGCCGGTGACCGATCCGGCGCAGGTGCGGTACCTGACGGACGTTGTGATCGGATCGGCGCTGGCGGACGGGACGAACGCCTGGGAGGGTCGGGCGGACGGGAGCTATCGGAAGGTGAAGAGCGGTCTGACAGCGTGCCAGGGCTTTTTGGCGGGTCGGCCGGCGGCCGGGCTTTAGGGACAATAAAAGGGCCCGGTCTGGGTGACCGGGCCCTTTTATTGGCCAATCGCTTACTTTTCGCGGAGGGGGAGGCCGAGACCTTTGAGGAGGTCGTAGGCTTCGCCGTCGGTTTTTGCGGTGGTGCAGACGGTGACGTCCATGCCGCGGATCTTGTCGAAGGAATCGTAGTCGATCTCTGGGAAGACGAGCTGCTCTTGGAGGCCAAAGGAGTAGTTACCGCGTCCGTCGAAGGATTTGGCGTTGAGTCCTTGGAAGTCGCGGATCCTGGGGAGCGCGACGGTGCAGAGCTTGTCGAGGAAGTGGTAGGCGCGGTCGCCACGGAGTGTGACCCTGCACCCGACCTTCATTCCTTCGCGGAGTTTGAACTGCGCGATGGACTTTCTTGCGGCGGTGGTGACCGGTTTTTGGCCCGTGATGGTCGTCATGTCGCGCAGGGCGCCTTCGAGGTCTTTCTCCTCGATGCCGGTGCCCATGTTGACGACGACCTTATCGAGCCTTGGGATCTGCATGACCGAGCTGTAGTTGTACTTGGTCTTGAGGTTCGGCCCGACGGTTTCGCGGTAGATCTTTTTGAGCCTTGGCGCCGGCAATGCGCCTTGCGGGCCGGTTGCCACGGCCGATTTGTCTTTTCTAGCCATTTTTACTCAGTGTCCTCTTTTTTGGCCTTGGGTTTTGGCGCGGCCTTCTTTTTGGGCTTGGGCTCTGGCGCCGCCTCTGACGAGGGGCCACCGATGACGGTGCCGCTCTTTTTAGCGTAGCGCACGATTTTGCCATCGACGACCTTGCGCCCGACCCTTGTGGGCTCGTTGGTTGCCGGGTCGATCAGCATAAGATTGCTGATGGCGATGGGTGCTGGGAGTTTGATCCTGGCCGACCTTTCGCCTTGGTACCTGGCTTTTTTGTGCTTGATGACAGCGTTGAGGGGGAGTGGCTGCTCGGGGTTTTCGGGGTTTTCCTTAGCGATGAGCGCCTTTCCTTCTTTGGGTGCGACCTTGAGGACGATTCCGACCTCACCTTTGTCCTTGCCAGCAACGATCATGACTTTGTCGCCGGACCGGATTTTGCACTTGGTGTTTGTCTTGGCTGCTTTGATTTCTGCTTTTGTGGGCATTAGAGCACCTCCGGAGCGAGGGAGACGATTTTCATGAAGTTTTTATCGCGCAGTTCTCTTGCGACGGGTCCAAAGATGCGTGTGCCCCTTGGTTCCTGGTTCGGGTTGATGACGACGCATGCGTTGTCATCGAACCTGAGGGTCGAGCCGTCCGCCCTTCGGACCGCTTTTTTGCACCTGACGATGACTGCTTTGATGACGTCTCCCTTTTTGATCGGCATGTTCGGTGTCGCCTGCTTGACCGAACAAACGATCACGTCCCCGACCGAGCCATATCTCGGTTGGGACCCTTTGAGGACGCGGATGCACATTACTTCTCGCGCCCCCGAGTTGTCGGCCACCTTCAGCCTTGTGAACTGCTGGATCATTCTCTTGCTCCTTTATGTTTGTTTTGCAGCGGGCTACGCGGTTTTTTTGTCCGCTTTGCCGTGCGATTTTTTGTCGTTCGATCTGGTCTTACTTGACCTTTTCGACAATCCTTGTGACCCGCCACCGTTTTTCTCGGCTGATGGGTTTGGTCTCCATGACCTCGACGGTGTCGCCGATGTCGCATGCAAGTTCATCGTGCGCCTTGATCCGGTTGGATTTGCGGACGGTTTTGCCGTAGAGCGGGTGTTGGACGCTCCTGGTGAGGTCGACGACGACGGTCTTGTCCATTTTGTTGGACGCGACGACTCCGCGCCTGACTTTGCGCCTACCCCTTTCGACTGTTCCTTCTGCCATTGTTACGCTCCTCCTTTCTTTTGCCCGATGAGGGTGAGGATCCTTGCGATGTTGTGGCGCCTGGTTTTGATACCTGCCACGTCGGTGGTCTGCCTAAAGACGAGGTCCCTCCTTGCCTTGAAGAGCGCGGCCCTTTCTTGGGCGAGGAGCTCTTCGAGTTCGGGGACCGATTTGTCCCGGAGTTCCGATGCTTTGGTCGCTTTCATGTGGTTGTGCGGGTTTAGAGGCCCGCGGTCTCCTGATATTCTTCCTTGGTGACGAACCTGGTTCGGATCGGCAGTTTGTGCTGTGCGAGGCGCATGGCCTCTTTTGCGACGTCGACGGGGACGCCGTTCATTTCGAACATGACTTTGCCGGGTTTGACGACAGCGACCCATCCTTCGACGCCCGCCTTGCCTTTGCCCATTCGCTGTTCGAGGGGTTTTTTGGTGATCGGTTTATCGGGGAAGACCCTGATCCAGACTTTGCCGCCGCGTTTGATGTGGCGGGTCATGGCGATACGTGCTGCCTCGATCTGCCTGCTGGTGATCCACGCGGGTTCGAGGGCGACGAGCCCGTAGTCTCCGAAGGAGACCTGGTTGCCCCTTTCGGCCTTGCCGCGCATTTTGCCCCGGAACTGTTTCCGGAACTTGGTTCTTTTAGGCATCAACATTCGGGGTTTCCTCCTTGGTGGCGGGTTCTGGCTGGGCTTCTGGCGCGGGTGCCTCTTCCCTCTTCCTTCGTGGCCTTCGTTCGTTCATGGCCTCGTTGAGGGCGTGGAGCTGCTTTTCTGGCAGGACCTCTCCTCTGTAGACCCAGACTTTGACGCCGACGGCGCCGTAGATGGTGAAGGCGGTTGCGAAGCCGTAATCGATGTCCGCCCTAAGTGTGTGGAGCGGGATTTTGCCGAACCGGTCGGACTCTGAGCGTGCGATGTCGCCTCCGTTGAGCCTTCCGCTGACGAGGATCTTCATTCCCCTTCCGTTCATGCGTTGTGCGCGGGTCATGCTCTGCCTCATGGCCCTTCGGTGGCTGACGCGCCTTTCGAGCTGGACGGCGATGTTCTCGGCGACGAGCTGTGCGTCGAGTTCGGGTTGTCGGACCTCGCTGACGTTGACCTGGACCTGTGAGGTTGGGTCTTCGGCCCTCATCATTTTGTTGAGGTCTTCAGAGATGGCGTCGATGCCTTTGCCCCCGCGGCCGATGACGGCGCCGGGCCTGGACGTGAAGACAGTGACCTTGATGCGGTTGGCGGCCCTTTCGATCTCGACGCGGGAGATGAGTCCCTTGCCGATTTTGTCGAGGACGTACTTGCGCACGCGCTGGTCGCTGTCGTGCGGATCGCGGTACTGGCTCTTTGGTTTGATCCAGTGGCTGTCGTGGCTTCGGATGACACCGATCCTAAAACCGATGGGGTGGATTTTTTGTCCCATTAACTCTTTTCCTCCTCGGTCGCGGCTTCTGGTGCGGTCTCTTCCTGTGCGGTTGCCTCTTCGACGGGTGTCTCTTCAGCGGTCGATTCGGTGGCCGTTTCTGCCTGCGCCTCGGTAGCTGCCTCTTCCACTGCCTCGAC
>CAZGER010000114.1:0-6509 GCA_964524565.1 uncultured Chthonomonas sp.
GCACGTCCTCCTGCCAAAGCCCTTCTCCGTCGACTCCGGCGAGCTCACCCCGAGCCTCAAGGTCAGGAGGAAGGTCGTCAAAGAGCGGTACGCTGACCTCATCAGGTCGATGCAAAAGCCATGACGCCCCAAGAGGTCTTCGTCTCCTACACTTACCGCGAGTGCCCCAAGCTCTACCCCCTCACTATCTCCCGGGGAACCTCAAGCACCACCAAGAACCTTTTCGTCACGGTCGAGCAAGGCGGGTTCACTGGCATAGGCGAAGGTGCGCCCCCCAGCGCCCTCCCTCCCGGGTTCATCGACACCGCGCAGTCTGTCCTCGACCCCGTCGTAGGCAGCCTTCCCTTCACCTCCATCCACCAAGTGGTTGAAGAATGCCGCGAACGGGAGATCGAACCCACCCTCACCGCTGCCCTGGAAACCGCCCTGTGGGACCTCAAGGCTAAGCAGGCGGGAATGCCGCTCATCGACCTCCTGGGCCTCCCAGTCCCCAGCCGGCCGACCTGCGTCACCATCGGCATCGAACCCCCCGAGATCGTCCGGCAAAGGGTGCCAGAAATCATCGCCCTCAGCGGCGCAAAGGCCCTCAAGGTCAAACTCGGCAGCCCGATCGGACGCGATGTCGACAAAGAGCTCTGGCAGGTCGCAAAAGAGGCCGCCCAGCCCTTCCACGTCTCCCTCCAAGCCGACGCGAACGGAGGCTGGAGCCCGGACGAGGCCGTCGAAATGATGGCCTGGCTCGCACCCAGGGGCTGCGAGTACGTCGAACAACCGCTCGTCAAAGGGGCAGAAGACGCGATGGTCTACGTCTTCGACCACCGCGCGATGCCGGTCTTCCTCGATGAAAGCGTCAGGACCAGCCACGACGTCGCCAAGTACGCCGACCGCTGCGACGGCGTCAACCTCAAACTCATGAAGTCCGGCGGGATCCTCGAAGGGTGGCGGGTCCTCTCCACCGCCCGCGCCCACGGGCTAGGCACCATGATCGGGTGTTTCTGCGAAACAAAGGTCGGGACCGCCGCCGCCGCGACCCTCTCAGGGCTCTGCGACCATGTGGACCTCGACTCGTTCCTCAACCACAGCCCCCAGGTCGGACACGGAGTCACCGTCATGGATGGGGTCGTCACGCCGGATTTCGTGCCCGGCCACGGCGGAAGGCTCGACTGACTACCTGCGGGCCGCGACCAGCATGTTCAGCCACTTCTTCTCACGAAGGTCGTCTGTGGCGACGCCCTTGTTCGTCGTGCTGGAATGGATAAAGTAAGCGCCGCCGTCGGCAAAGAACCCTAAAAAGATCCCCGTGTGGCCGATCTTCCCACGCTTGTTGTCCCAAAAATAAAGCCTGTCCCCCGGCCGAAGGTCTTCCAGCCGACCGACCGCCTGCCCGACCTTGGCCTGCTCCGCCGCCGTCCGAGGCAAAGACTCACCGATCTTGCCAAAAAGCTGCTGGACAAAGCCAGAACAGTCGATCCCGTTCGTCAGGCTGTTTCCGCCCCAAACGTAAGGGGTGCCGATGTACTTGTAGGAGTACTCCAGCATCGACTGCTTGTCCGTCGGGTTTCCAGTCGCCCGCCCCGTAGCACGCGAAGGCGTCGCGCCCCGCGAGCTCACAGAGTAGTTCTTCGGAACCTGTACGTCGTAGGGCAGCTCCGCCACCTTCTCGGTCAAAACGTAGCCCGTCTTGCCGTTGCTCAGCAACACCGCCGTCCACTTGTCGTACTTCGTCGGGTTCACCACAAGGTACTGGAAAGACTTCAGCTTCCAAAGCACCTTGGCGTTCGTGCTCATCGAGGAGTAGATGTTCGTCTCAGAAGTCGCCTGCCCCAGCTTGCCGATCGTCTTCGTGTTCGGGTCCTGCGGCTTCACAGACTGGCCCGGGCTGTCCTGTGGCTTCTGCGCCGTCGTCCCGGACTGCTGCGTCGCGGCAGAGCTCGAGCCGCTGCCGACAGGCGGCAACGTCTGGCTAAAGCCGGCCGTGGCGAACGCCACAACCAGTCCGGTCACAGTCCAAAATCGCGTAACAAACAACTCTCTTCCCCAATTATGGGCCAAAACCGCCCAAGCCTCAGACGAGACTACCGGGCTAGAACGTTCGAAAAAGCCCCGAGGACCAGTTTTCCGTCCGTCCCGCCCAAAATTTCGCTCGTCGCCCGCTCTGGGTGGGGCATCAGCCCCAGCACGTTCCCCCTGGCGTTCACCAGCCCCGCGATCGAGTCCACCGACCCGTTCACGTTCCAGGTATCGCCCACCTCGCCAGACTCAGAACAGTACCGAAACGCCACCTGGCCCTCCCCGACGATCCTGGCCAGGGTCTCGTCGTCGCACACGTAACGACCCTCCCCGTGAGCGATCGGCAACCGGATCACCCCCTCGACCCCGCTGGTCCACATGGAACCACGCGTCTCGGCCCTCAGGTGGACGTCCCTGCACAAAAACCGCTCGCCGCGGTTGGCCAGCAGGGCCCCAGGGAGCAACCCGGCCTCGCACAACACCTGAAAACCGTTGCAGACACCGATCACCGGGCCGCCCTCACCGGCGAACCTCACGACCTCCGCCATCACGTTCGACCGCGCCGCGATCGCCCCGCACCGCAGATAGTCCCCGTAAGAAAACCCCCCAGGGACAAAAACCCCGTCAAAACCGCTCAAAGAGCTGTCGCCGTGCCAAACGTAATCAGCCTCGACCCCGATGTCCCGCCGCAAAGCCCAAAGGGCGTCCTGGTCGCAGTTCGAACCAGGAAACTGGACGACCGCAACCCTCACGGAACGACCTCGATCGTGTAGTCCTCGATCACTGGGTTGGCAAGCAGCTGGTCGCACATCGCCCGAACCCGCGCCTCGTCAAACTCGGCGACGTCCAAAAGGACCGTCTTCCCGATCCGCACGTTCGTCGCCTCGCCATAACCCAAGGACTTCAAAGAAGATTCCACCGCCCGCCCGGCAGAGTCCAGCAGGGAAGGCTTCAACGAAATGAGCACCCGGACAGTCGGCATACCCCTCGATTCTGGCAGACCCAAAACCTACGCGGCAGACGGGTGGGACTCGATCGACAGGTCCGCACGGCTCTTCGGGTCCGTGTCGAACACGGCCGCCGTCCATTCCCTCCCGTAACGCACCGTCGGCACCCGCGGAAAGCGCAGACCGCCCTTCAACGCCTCAAGCCCGACTCCGCCGAACAGCAGCGTCAGACCCTTCACCCCCGCCTCGCTCGAAACGGACACCTCGGCGCCCTCGAACTCGCACCGGCACCCACGACGCCCCAGCTCGTAATCGGCCAGGGCCAAGGGCCGGATCGGAGCCATTCTCAGCTCCAGACAAGCCGTGACCATCTGGTTGATCGTCCCGTCAAACCCAAGACCACCAGCGTCCGCTGCCTCGACCGAGGCGTGGAACACCCCGTGTGTGGCCCGCACCTGCCGCAGACACTCCTGGATCACCGGGAACGGCACGACGTGTTCCGGACGGTACGCCTGGTAAGGCAGCTCCACCAAGCTGATCCGGCTCCCGTTGCCCCTCATCGGCACAAACGGCCGCGCCGTGCCGAACAAAAACCCCGATGTCCCCGCCTGCCTGCCCCCTTTGCTGACACAGCACCTGGCCTCCGTCGCCAAAGCCAGTTCGTACAGTCGGGACAGGCCGTACCACGCGCCACCCTTGCCCGTCACCAGTGGCAGCGTCGGAGCGCCGATCGCCCTAGCGATCTGCAGGTTCTGGATCCGCACATGGTTCTCGGTCGCCGATTGCCCGTCCGGCTCGTAGCTGTGGCCGATGTCGTGGCCCCAACGCTCGAACGCTGCGTAAAAGTCCTTCGGAAGCCCCGGTGGAGGAACCATCCATCCAGGTTGGCACCCGTGTTTGGTCAGCAGGGCGCTGCACCGCCTGTAATGGTCGAAGGTCGCAGAGTTCCCCTCCACCGTCACGGTGAACGCCGCGCCCAGGTTTTCCGGCAGGTGCCAGACCACGACAGGGATCTTGCCCACCGCCTCACACGCCCCCAGCACCAGCTTCAAATACGCATCCCGCAGCAGGTCGGCGTGCGGCGTCAAGAAAGCCGGCCACCTCGCCCCAGGAGCGACCTTCCGGTCCCTCTCAAAGCAAAGGTTCGTCCCGTCTTCCGCCCGCAAAACACCGTCGTCCAGGACAGCCGAGCCGTCCCCGGGGCCGACCGAATCGTTGCTCACGCCCCTGCCCATCGTCATGAGCGCAAGAGTCTTGCCAAGGTGTGCCGCAACCACCGAAGTCCGACACGTCGAGACCACCGCCGCCCGCCCGTCACCGTCCCTGGCTAGAACCTGGGCCCTGCCCTCGCTCAGCCTCTGCCCGCCAAAAAACGTCAGCGGCCCGCACGAGGCACAAAGCGCCTCTCCCGCGCCAGAAAACTGCAGGGTCCCCCTGCCATAACCCGGCAGACACTCCCGCCCCAGACCAAACACGTCCTCCAGGCCCCACGTGCCCCCGCACGCCACGATACTGACGCTCCCGCCACGCACAAGCTTGGTCAGCCAGTCCCGGCTCGGCGCGTCCAGTTCGCCCTGACCGCACAAAAGCACAACGTCGACCTCCGAAAAGTCGACCGCCCCCCGACAACTGAGCGTCTTGTGGACCAGCCCCGTCTGGGCCAGAAGTTCTGCGAACCAAGCACCATACGGATCGTCCGGGTGCCACAAGGCACCGATCCTCGCGAAAACTGTTTCCGACACGGCCTGGAACTCATTCTCGGCTGCCAGAGACCGTTTGGACACCGTGCCCAAGCCCGACCCGCGACAAAAAAACCCTCACGCTCGCCGGGCTCCGCAACCTGTGCCCCGTGACCCCCTCGGGCAAAGAACCAAAGAACCTGTCCGCCTTCCGCCTGTTCCTGGCGTAAGACGTCACGTGCCAAACCAAGATCGAGTCCCGGGACAAAAAAGACCCCCGAAAGTTCTCCTGGCAGTGACCCCACAAAACCTCCTTCCTGGCCGACCTCACCACCGTCCGCCGCAACAACCGCGGAAAACTGACCCACCAAGGCAGATCGAGCCATACCACCGTGTCGCACAGGCCGTCGACAAAGTTCGAGACCCCAGAATAGTTCCCGTCACAGACCCAAGTCTCGGTCGAAAGGGCCTCCGCCAAGTCCCGTTCGAACTCCTCCACCGGAGGCTTCGTCCAGTTCGCACGCCAAAACACCCGGTCCATCTCCACCACCGGATATCCCAAAACCTCACCCAGCTGGCGGGCAAAAGTCGTCTTCCCAGATCCGGAAGTTCCCCTCACTCGAATCCGCTTGCCGACCACGAACCAATCTTGGCACGCTGTAGAATCACCCAATGCCGCCAAGACCCGTCGTGCCGGAAGACCTCCAAAAGTTTTGGTCCCTGAGTGATCCACAGATCAGCCCAGACGGAAGGTCCATCGTCTTCTCAGCCGCCAGACCCAACGAAAAACTCAAAATGGTCGGCAACGTCTGGCTCGTCGATGTCGCCACCAAAAAAACGCGGCAGCTCACCCAGGGCGAGGGCGGAAACGGCATGGCCCGGTGGTTCCCCGATGGCAGCAAGGTCGCCTTCGTCTCCGGTCGCGACAAGCCAGGGGCCCAACTGTTCCTCCTCCCGATGGACGGCGGCGAGGGCCAAAAACTCACCAGCCTGGAAGAAGGGTCGGTCCGCTCGATGTCGGTCTCCCCGGACGGCAGACACATCGCCATCGCCTTCCGACCCACCCACCCAGAAAGGACGAAGGCCGCCGCAAAAGAAAGGGAAGACAAAGGCGGCGCCACACCCCCCTGGGTCATCGAGACCGTCTGGTACCGCCTCGACGGTGACGGCTTCTTCGGCCAGCAACGGTACGCAATCTACGTCGTCGAGGTCGAGACCGGAACCGCCAAAAAGGTCTTCGAAGCCCCAGACGTCGACTTCTTCGACTTCTCCTGGTTCCCAGATTCCCAGCACCTCGCCGTCGCCGCCGCGTCAGAAAAAGACTCCCTCCTCAAAAAGGCGAACGACCAGGTCTACAAGGTCTCCCTGACCGGCAAAAAGTCCAAGCTCCCCGGCCTGCCCAAAGGAAACAAGTCCATGCCCAGGGTCTCGCCCGACGGCAAGTCCGTCGCCTGGCTCGGCGTCGTCAAAGACGATGTCTGGGGCACCCAGAACAACCGCGTCTTCACCGCACCGGTCGAGGGCGGACAGTGGCGGTGCCTCACCGAGCAAGACGACTACTGCTACGCCGTCGCCTCCCTCACAGACAGCGGTTCCGGCGGTGGGCCGGTCCTCGAATGGACGTCCGGCTCCAAGGCCCTCCGCGTCATGGTCGGCGCCGAAGGCACCTCCCACATCGGCGAGATCGACGTCAAGTCCGGCAAGGTCGCGTTCCTCACCAAGGGCCAGCACCTGGTCGGCCCGACAAACCTCGACGCCGCCACCGACCGACAGGCCTGCGTCGTCGCCGACCCGCTCAACCCCAACGAGATCGCCGTCTACCAGGCCGGAAAGCTCACGCTCACGAGCCGCGCGTTCTACAGCAGCCTGCTGG